>CAKZNJ010000602.1 GCA_937129505.1 uncultured Anaerolineae bacterium
TGAGTCACCCACAAAGCCCTCAAAAATCGTGCCACAATCCACCGAGACCAAATCGCCTTCCTGCAAACGGCGTTTGCCCGGAACGCCGTGCACCAGCTCATCATTAACGCTGACAGTCAAGGTAGCCGGATAAGGATAGGCGCCTGGCACACCGATAAAAGCTGGCTTTGCACCATGCTGGCGAATCACTTCATGCGCAATTTCATCCAATTCGGCTGTGGTTACCCCGGGTCGGATTGCCTCTCGCACAGCTTGTAAGGCGAGGGCATTGATCCGTCCCGCTTGGCGCATGATCTCCAATTCGCTTTGGCTTTTCAGGATAACCGCACGCGCCCAGTTCATCGCACTCCAGCCAGACTAGCTAAAATATCGTGTTGGACCGCCTCGATGGACTGTGTTCCATCCACACCTACCAAAACACCCTTTTGGCGGTAATACTCGATCAGCGGTTCTGTTTGGTTTTGATATACCTCAATCCGTTGGCGCACCGTCTCAGCGCGGTCATCGGGGCGTTGAATCAAGGTTGTATCATCTTCATCGCAGATGCCGGCCTGTTTTGGAGGATTGTACACCTCATGATAAACTCGCCCACAACTCGGACAACTCCAGCGCCCGCTCAATCGCTCCACCAGCACCTCTGCCGGCACATTCAACGAGATGGCAGTTTGCACCCGCGCATTCATCTTCCGTAACAATTCATCCAACGCTTGAGCTTGGGCAATGGTGCGAGGAAAGCCATCCAAGAGCGCTCCGTTGGCACAATCGGCTTGCTTCAAACGATCACCGATCATGCGGATAGTGACATCATCGGGCACCAATTGTCCGCACTTAATATAGCCATCCGCCAGTTTCCCTAACTCAGTCTGTTTGCTGAGATGCTCGCGGAAGATGTCCCCTGAAGAGATATGCGGTATATTAAGCGCCTCACAGATCGCTTTTGCTTGGGTCCCTTTGCCGGCGCCCGGCGGTCCTAATAACACGATGAAATGAGCCATTGTCCCACCCCTCAACTAGCGCACCAGCAGCGCCTCATCGTATCCGTGGAGCTTCAATTCCGCCTCGATGTTAAAGAACAGATCCCGCACCACACCAACGACAATCAACAAACCGGCTGAAGAGACCAAAAGCGGGTTACCGGTCGTCCCAAATCCGAAAATTAGGCTGATCAACCACGGTAAGATTGCCACCAAGCCGAGGAAAAGCGCCCCCGGCAAGGTAATCCGCCGTAACACTTTCATCAAGTACTTCTGAGTTGGCGCACCGCGGCTGACACCAGGAATTTGGGCGCCTACCTTCTTGAGGTTTTCTCCATAGTTCTGTTGTGAGAACAGCACATCGGTGTAGAAGAAGGTAAAGGCAACCACCATGATAAAGTACATGATGTAGTAAGCAGCCGTCTCACCACCGAAATTGCGCTGGATGCTGCGCGCTATATTTGAGAGCCACTCCACTTGTGAGGTGGCAAAAAAACTGGCAATGATAGCCGGGAAGGTCAGCAAAGATTGGGCGAAAATCAGTGGAATCATGCCTGCCATGTTGACCATCAAGGGTAAGGTCCCTTTTACCGGCATCGACATCCGATTGCCCACCCTTCGCCCCGGATACATCACCGGCACATTGCGGCGTCCCTGTTGGACGACGACAATGGCAAAAACGATCAGGCTGGTCATCACGATCAAGAAAATCAAATTAAACCAGCGCCGCTGTTCGTCCGCCATCAGCCGCAAAAAGCCCTGCGGAATTTGCGAGACAATTCCCGAAAAGATAATCAACGACAAACCCTGATTGCGGACGCCATACTCGGAGATCAATTCACCCAACCAGATGGCAAACATCGTGCCAGCTGTCATGCTGATGATGATCGCCAAAGAAGGCAAGAGCGACTCACCCCGAAAGCCAAAGTTGCGTAGGATTTGGGTGCCGGCAAAGCTGGAGAACAGGTTAATTTGTCCGATCGCCTGCAGAGCGGCCATCGGAACGGCAAGCAAATAGGTCCATTTCTCCATCCACTTTTGACCCTGACGGGGGTCTTCTGTCATCTTCTTCTGCAAGGAAGGGATGATCGGCACCAGCAACTGCAATATAATTTGAGCGGTAATGTAGGGGTAAACCCCCATCGCCATTACGGAGAACTGAGAAACCGTACCGCCCGAAAGCAAGTCCAAGAGGCTCACCAGCGTCCCCCCTGCTGTGCCGCCAGCCATGATCGAGGCGATTGCTTCGCGGTTCACGCCTGGCACCGGAACATGAGCCACCAAGCGAAAGATGCCTAGGATGAGCAAGGTAAACAACAGCTTTCGCCGAATGTCATGTGCCGTCCAGATATAACGCCAAGCCGAAAGTTTCATTGTTTTGGCTCCTTATCTCTCGCGATCCAGTTTCATCGGATGTTTAGCTTTCTAAAAGTTCGACACTGCCGCCAGCAGCCTCGATCTTGGCGCGCGCTCCCTTGCTAACGCGATGGACCCTTACTTTCAGAGGGGTGTTCAACTCGCCATCGCCAAGAATCACCACTGGATTTTTTTCATTGCGTAAAAGACGCGCTTGGGCAAGAGTCTCTGGGGTAATCTCGCTTCCCGCAGGGAATTGAGTCAACTGATACAAGTTGACCTCATTGTACTCCACGCGATTGATGGGAGTAAAACCCTTACCGCGGATGAAGGGTAAGCGGCGGAAAAATGGCAGATTACCACCTTGGTGATATAAGCGCGTTCCACCACCTGAGCGAGCTCCCTGACCTTTTGTGCCTCGCCCGGCAGTCTTTCCCTGCCCAGCCGCAATCCCCCGACCGACTCGTTTGCGTTCTTTCTTCGCACCTTCTTGTGGTTTTAAGTCATGAAGTTTCATACCGCATTCCCTTCTTCTACATCAATGAGATGGGCAACCTTCGCAATCATCCCTCGTAAAGTCGGGCTATCTGGATGTTCGACAGTTTGGTTTAGGCGGCGTAAGCCCAAGGCACGCACTGTTGCTTTCTGGCGTTCTGAATAACCAATCGGACTACGCACTAACGTGATGCGTACAATCTTGGGAGTTTCTTCCTTTTTCTTAGGCATTCTTCCTCCTATCCCAGAAAGGAGTTACATCGGCGAGATTCTTGCCTCGCCGAGCTGCTTCGCTTTGGGGGTCTTTTAACTGGTCCAAAGCCAGCATCGTCGCTTTGACCACATTGAGCAGATTGCTACTACCCAACGATTTAGTCAGGATATCGGAGATGCCGGCTGCTTCCAGAACCGCCCGCACACCGCCCCCGGCGATCACACCAGTCCCACGCGAAGCCGGCTTCAAGAGGACTTTCGCTCCTCCGATCTTACCGATCACCTCGTGAGGGATGGTCGTATCATAGAGAGCGATCTTATGCATGTTCTTCCGCCCCCGCTCGACGGCTTTGCGCATTGCATCCTGCACTGCATTTGCTTTCCCAACGCCAATGCCCACCTGACCGCGGTTATCGCCCACAACCACGGTCACTCGGAAGGCAAAGCGACGGCCGCCTTTGACAACTTTGGCAACGCGAGCTATTTCTACAATTCGCTCGTCATACTCTGGTTCAAATTCCATATAATCCGTCATGCTTTACTCCATTAGAGAGTCATTTCAACCTAAAACTCCAGACCACCTTCTCGCGCACCGTCCGCTAGTGCTTTGACCCGCCCGATATACTTGTAGCCTCCGCGGTCAAACACAACTTTGCGAACACCCTTTGCTTTGGCTCGCTCAGCCAGAGCCAAACCAACCAACCGAGCCTGTTCGGATTTCTTCAGACCCTGCAATTTCTCCCGCAGCTCATGGTCGATACTGGAGGCGGCGACCAAGGTACGCCCTTGGGTATCGTCAATGATCTGAGCGTAGATATGGCGCAGGCTACGAAAGACGTTCAGGCGCGGGCGCTCCGGTGTCCCGGCAACACGCCCCCGCACACGCTTATGCCGCCGTAGGCGAGCCGTTCGACGATCAATCTCTGGCATATCTCAACCTCAATCCACCCTGGTACACTAGCCGACCTTGCCGGCCTTGCCGGCCTTGCGCCGCACGCGCTCCCCAACGTAGCGAATACCCTTACCCTTGTAAGG
>CAKZNJ010000603.1 GCA_937129505.1 uncultured Anaerolineae bacterium
AGCTTCCGAGCAGGCAAGTTCGGTTCGGCTTGGATTTTGTATTTCTCTACCCCCTCGAACAATGATGTCATGAGTAGGAGCGCAGGCGACATACTTTGTATGTCATTCCGAAGGAGCGCCAGCGCCCCCTACCCCATGTCATTCCGGACGAGCGCAAGCGAGTGAGGAATCTTTCCCTCGTTATCCCTTTGCCAAAAGAAACGCTCAGCTTGCCAGACAGGAATTTTATGTTAAACTTTGTAAATAAACTTCTTAACCTATCCGAACTCAACCAAAAGGTAAAGAGACAAAAATCCCCTTATGCCTAAACCCGCGGAACCCCTATGACCGAAAATCACCACTTTTCCATCGAACATATCCTTGACCACTATGACATAGGCGAACTGATGTGTTGCGAGCAAAACCTGCGCGGTTACTGCAACACCAGCTTTGCCATTCAAACGCTGCAAGGAGGTAAATCGCGTTGGTATTTCCTGCGACGCTACAAAGCCAGCATCCAAGAAGAGGAAATTTTGTTTGAACATTCCCTCATCCAACACCTCGCTCAATTCCCAGATTTGGCAGTGGCAAAGCTCCAACTCAGCCGACAAGGGAAAACGTATTTGATTGAGCCTTGTGACACTCAGCCAACCACGCCGACATTCTTTGCGATCTTTGAATTTCTACCCGGCGAAGATCGTTACACCTGGATCAATCCCCATTGCACCGAAAGAGAACTGCGTAACTCTGCAAACCTCTTAGCTCGCTATCATCAAGTCGTTTGGGACTTTCAACCGCTTGGCAAACGCAAAGAACCGAACATTCAGCAATTACTGCTTAGCCTTCCCACAACACTTAAAGCCTGTCTGGATCAACCTCTGCCGACCGCGCTCCAAAAACCTATTCAAGACTATTTGCCCTTCTTGACAGAAAAGGTCGGACAGCTCGAACAGGCGTTTAACGAGCCGGCAGCGCAGAGTCTGCCCCAGTTGATCATCCACTGCGACTATCACCCCGGCAACCTGAGATTTGCAGGCGAAGAGGTGGTGGGTTTATTCGATTTCGACTGGGCAAAAAAGGACTGGCGTATCTTTGACGTGGCGCTCGCCTTGTTTTACTTTTCAACCGAATGGGAAGGACAAGCCGATGGTCACTTGCGGTTGGAGGAAATAAATACCTTCCTGTCCGCCTATCAACAGAGCATGCAAGGAGCTGAAAGGGGAGTTCCTCTTAGCGAAAGAGAACAGAGTTTCCTGTGGCAGTTTATCGAGGCGGCAAACTTATACGTGTTGAATTGGACAGTTCTCGACATCTTGAACAAAACGGTCGATACCGAGGAATACTCGATGTACCTATGGCACGGTTTACATACAGCCAGATGGTTACATCAAACCCCCTCGCCGACATTTCTTCGTGGTAAGTGAACGACGGTCTTTGACCTTCCATCCTCACCGTTTCTTAGATAATCGCGAATTTAGGGTAAGCACACTCCGCTCAATTGTTACCCCAGAGAGCGCTGAGTTTCCATTGGTTCCTCTTTGCGTTCTGTGCACACTGAGTGGTTAATTTCTTTAGCTTGATCTGACGTTAATCAACAGGACAGAGGCCTGAAAATTCAGTCTCTCTGCGGACTTTTCAGGCCTCCGTAGTGAAATACCCTGTTTGATTGGCAAGGAAATGCTACCGTTTGGTGTAGGTCGGGGCTTTGCGGGCGCGCTTCAAACCGGGTTTCTTGCGTTCCTTGACTCGGGCGTCTCGGGTGAGCAACCCTCCTTCACGGAGGATTTTACGATAATCCGGGTTCATTAGTAGGAGGGCACGAGCAAGGCCAAGCTGCACAGCCCCGGTCTGCCCGGTAACACCTCCACCCGTAACCTGAACGGTCACATCTAAAGCGGAGGGATTTTCGCCTGTAACTTTGAAAGGCGCTAAAATTGCGTCAATATCGCCCAAGCGGGTGAAGTATTGCTCGATGGGCTTCTGATTGACCACAAACCGTCCATTGCCGCGCATCAACCGCACCCGAGCTGTAGCCTCTTTGCGGCGTCCCACACCTTCGTAATATTGTTCGCTCATCCTTTATGCTCCTTTTGCCAGCGGTTTGGGTTTCTGTGCCTGATGGGGATGATCGGGCCCGGCATAGATTTTGAGATTTTTAATCAAGCGGCGCCCCATCCGATTATGCGGCAACATCCCCCAAACTGCAAAGCGGATCACTCGTTCGGGATGCTTAGCCAGCATGTCCCGCAAGCTAATCGCCTTTAAGCCACCGGGATAATTGGAGTGCCGATAATACATTTTTTCGGTCATCTTCTTGCCTGTTACGCGGATGCGCTCGGCATTCACCACAACCACACAATCACCCATTTCCACGCCGGGCGTAAAGTTGGGTTTATGTTTGCCCAGCAATAGGCGAGCGATCTGGGTGGCTAGGCGGCCAAGGTTTTGATCATTGGCATCCACCAAAATCCATTCCTGAGAAATCTCTTTTTCTTTCGGATAGTATGTCTTCTCCACTTTCACTCTCCAAAGTTCAACAGCGTTCGTTAACTGGTTTCTCCATACAGCACTTTCATCAAGGTCAATCCTTGTGCGGGAGCAAGTTCAGCCTTGATCACGTTCGGATCTCCTTGTAAAGCTAGATCAAACTGCTCCATCGCTAACCGTCCTTGCCCGATCGCAACCATCGCCGCCACCAACCGCCGTACCATGTGGTACAAAAAAGCATTGGCTTGGATTTCAAACTGCCATGCAGTCGACAAACCGTCCTCTTGCCAGGCTTTCCACTGCGCAAAGTGGACTTCTCTGATCGTGCTTCCTCGTGCCGAAAGCGGCGTCCCAAAAGCGCGAAAGTCATGGCTGCCCACCAATCGTTGCGCAGCGTTTTGCATTGCCTCTATATCCACGGTGGGAAAAACGCGCCAGGCATATCGTTCCAGCATAGGATAACGTACCTCGGCACAGTACAAGCGGTAGCGATAGCATCGTCCTCGCGCCTGATAGCGGGGATGAAAGGACGGCGACACTTCCATCACTGCTTGTACCGCCAGGTCGGACGGCAAAAGGGCATTGAGCGCTGCCTGCAGGGCTTGGGGAGGGTGAGACCACTCCATGTCAAAAGCCACCACTTGCCCTAAGGCATGGACGCCTCGATCGGTGCGTCCTGCGTAGAGCACTTGCTCGCCCTTCCAACCGAGCGATCGCAAAGCCTGTTCTAACAAATCCTGGATCGTCATGGTAGGTCGGCTAGGCTTTTGGCGTTGAAAGCCCGCAAAACGGCTGCCATCATAGGCAAGGATCAGTTGGTAACGTGCCATCATGACTGGTCAAGGGAAATGGTGATCGCAAAGCGCTTCACCTTCACCTTTCCAGCGTTGAACCTATTCTTCCACCAATTCCAAAATCACCATTTCGGCAGCATCTCCGAGCCGCGGTCCTAGTTTGACCACACGAGTATAACCACCGGGGCGATTTTCAAAGCGCGGTGCAATGTCATCAAAGAGCTTCTTGACCGAGGCGGCATCGCCAATGCGGGCGGCTGCCAACCGGCGGGCATGAACCTGTTGGATATCCGAAGCCTGCAAACCGCGTTTGGCAAGGGTAATCAAGCGCTCCGCTTGCCCACGCACGGCCTCTGCCTTTGCCCGGGTCGTCCTGATGCGCCCATAAGTGAAAAGGTCTTTGACTAAATTGCGCCGCAAAGATTTTCGTTGATCTTTACTACGTCCGAGTTTTACTCCGGCAACTTTATGTCGCATAGCACTTACTCCGCTGATAAATCTTCTTGATCTTTGAGATAGCCTTTCTCGCGCATTTTCTGGCGCAATTCTTCGAGGCTCTTCTCACCAAAATTGCGGATGGACATTACCGCTTCTTCGCCTTTTTCCAGCAATTCCAGCACCTCTCCAACGGTAGTAATCCCTGTCCGCTTGAGAGAGTTGAAGACCCGTACCGATAGATCCAGATTTTCGATAGGTGTCTCGATCATCTCGCTGGTCAATCGGCCGCCTTCAATGAATTCATCCTCCCGGAAGGCCAGCGATTCCTCGCTGACGCCTGCGAGGTGTCGGAATTGATCAATTAACAGCTTTGCGGCCGAGCTGAGAGCTCTTTCAGGGCTGATCGTTCCATCCGTCCAGATCTCGATCTTTAGGCTATCATAGTTGGTGCTTTGCCCGACTCTTGCACTCCCCACCGTCCAGTTCACCCGGCGCACTGGGCTGAAAATGGCATCCACAGGTAACTCGCCGATCGGCAGTTTGCCAATACGATCATCGGCTGGCGAGTAACCCCGCCCGCGCTCTACGGTCATTTCGATGTCCAAGTCCGCTTTACTGTCATCAACGGTGAACAAATACAAGTCCGGATTGACGATCTCGATTTCGGGGGGAGCAATAATATCGGCTGCGGTCACCGCTCCTGCGCCGCGCACTTCCAAATGCAAGCGGGCAGTATCTACATCGTGTATTTTCATCCGCAATTGCTTGATGTTAAGCATGATGCGAATCACGTCTTCGCGCACACCGGCAATATCACTGAATTCATGATGAATATCGGAAATACGAATCGAAGTAACCGCAGCGCCTTCGAGGGAAGAAAGCAACACCCGACGCAATGCGTTGCCGATGGTAATCCCATAGCCGCGCTCTAGAGGGCTGATAAGAAATTTGCCATAATTGCGCGCTTCCGCTTCACGCTCGATCTTTGGCGTTACTAAACTAATATAGCCAATCACGCTTCACCTCGTCTCCTGTCCCAGAAGGGAACATTCCTTTATAGCGAACAATGCCAAGCTGATCATTCTCCATGCTTTGCAACGGCTTTCTATCGCGAGTAGTATTCAACAATGAGCTGTTCATGAAGATTGCCGTCAATCTCAGAGCGCTCCGGCAAGCGGACAACCGTACCGCTCAAGTTATTCAGGTCCCGCTCCAGCCACGGTAAGACCGTGCGAGATTCAGCAAGCGCAGGCAAGTCCTTGAAATACGTCCGAGAGCGCGAGCCCTCGCGTACTGCGACCTTATCTCCTACGCCCAAGATCATAGAAGGGACATCCACTCGCCGACCGTTAACCGTAAAGTGCCCATGGGTGACCAGCAAGCGTGCCTGCGCCCGGCTATCGGCAAACCCTAAGCGGTAGATAATGTTGTCCAGACGGGTTTCCAAAATCTGCAACAAATTAAAGCCCGTCAGGCCTCGCCGCTGCAGCGCTTCTTCGTAATAACGGCGGAATTGACGTTCGTAGATGCCATAAATGCGCCGTGCTTTCTGTTTCGCCCGTAACTGGCGGTTGTAATCCGACTCCCGTTTGCGCTTGAATTGCGAGCTTTTGCCGTGCTGACCAGGGGCATAACCACGGCGGTCAAAAGCACACTTTGGCGTCATACAGCGTTCGCCCTTCAGGAATAATTTTTCGCCTTCCCGGCGGCATAATTTACAAACTGCATCACGATATTTTGCCATATCGACTGAACCTTTTCCTTCCCAAAAGTCTTACAAACTTACACACGCCGCTTCTTCGGCGGGCGGCAGCCATTATGGGGCACTGGCGTGACATCTGAAATCGAAAGAATCCGTAAGCCTAGAGCTTGTACAGCACGAATAGCCGACTCACGTCCCGGACCAGGACCCTTGACGATCAAATGCACCTCTTGCAGCCCCATTGCCTGAGCGGCCTTGAGGGCTTGCTCGGTTGCTAGCCGAGCAGCAAAGGGAGTGCTTTTCCGTGAGCCTTTGAAGCCGGCAGAGCCTGCACTGCCCCACGCAACCGTGTTGCCGTTCATATCCGTAATGGTCACAATCGTGTTATTGAAAGTAGCCAGAATATGAACCTGCCCGGTTGACAGGGTGCGTTTGATTTTCTTTACGCCCTTGCGGCGAGTACTACGTACAGTTTGAGCCATAACACCTCTCTTCGATCCTTAACACGATGAACTCTACCTTCAGCAAGTTGCCGGCTGGTTCAGCCGCAGGGTGGAAGGAACCCAACCAGCCCAGCAACCCCATCGAAGGATTATTTCTTCTTTGCTCCACGGCGGCGGCCGCGTCCGGCAACTGTCTTGCGGGGACCTTTCCGCGTGCGGGCGTTGGTCCGCGTTCGCTGCCCACGCACGGGCAGATTACGACGATGGCGCAAACCCCGATAGCTGCCAATCTCAATCAGCCGCTTGATGTTCATTTGCACTTCGCGACGTAAATCGCCCTCCACTTTATAGTGCTGGGCAATATAATCTCTCAGCAAAGCCACCTCCGCATCGGTCAAGTCTTTGATGCGGGTGTCAGGATTGATCTGAGTAGCACGTAAAATCTCTTGCGCGCGCGGCTTTCCAACACCGTAGATGTACGTCAAGCCAATTTCGACGCGTTTATTGCGGGGTAAATCAACACCTTCGATACGAGCCATGTCTCACTATCCCTGTCTTTGTTTATGTTTTGGATTTTGACAAATTACATACAAGATGCCCTTGCGCTTGACAATCTTGCATTTTGCACAGCGTTTTTTAATCGATGATGATACTTTCATAGATTATCTCCTTGACACGCCTCACGTTCGAAAATCGAACGCCGTTCGAAATTTTTATTATACCTTAAAACTCTCTCTCCGTCTACACTCACGGCAAGGTCAAAATTAACGGCCCATTTTCTGAAATTGCAACCGTATGTTCGACATGAGCAGTTAAACTGCCATCCGCCGAGGCAACGGTCCATTGGTCAGCAAGTACCTTCGTCTTTTCCGTGCCGACCAAAACCATCGGTTCCAGTGCAATCACCATCCCGGATCGCAACAGCATACCTCGACCGCGCAAACCGTAATTGGGTACCTGTGGTCCTTCCCACATCGACCGACCGACCCCATGACCGGTGTATTCTTTGGTCAAATAAAACCCTTCTCCTTCCACGTATTCCTGGATAGCAGCGCCAACATCTCCAACTCGCTTGCCTGGCCGCAGATGCTCGATGCCGATTTCTAGGG
>CAKZNJ010000604.1 GCA_937129505.1 uncultured Anaerolineae bacterium
TTCGGTGTCGATCTCCGCCCGAATTAAACGCACCCTTCGCAAATGTGCTTTGACCCGTGCCATTAATTCTCTCATGGAGAAGGGTTTGGTGACATAATCATCGGCACCCATTTCCAACCCAATGACGCGATCGATCTCTTCGTCTTTGGCGGTGAGCATAATGATGGGGATATTCATTTCTTGACGAATAACTCGACAAACCTCGAACCCATCCAAGATCGGGAGCATAAGATCAAGAATGATTAGATCAGGTTGGGATTTTCGGGCTATTTCAATTGCCCTTTGACCATCATCCGCAATTTCAACTTGATAGCCTTGTTTAGAAAGGTTATAAGCTAAAGTATCTCGCAGGGCAATTTCATCTTCGACCACAAGGATTTTGTCGCTCATTTCCTAATTCTCCGATCCGGTTGATATTCAACCATTTTATTCATGGAGTACCTTATCATGTTATCTAAATCTTTAATGTATTAATCCTTATAGATTATACAAGAACTCGCTTAACTTGTTGATTAAGACATCAAAATAACATTAACAATTTTTGATGGAAAATTGAATTGTAAATTTAACCTCTTAGATGATACCCTTAACGCCTGAACTAAGTGCAATCGGTATATAATTTGAGAAGTGCATGAGTGACAAACTTTGATCATGCCAAAAGGTTTTATTCTGTTTTCTAAAAAATCGTGGCGCAACTTTTTGAGGGCCTCCGTTGAAACGATATACGACGTTCGCATTTCTTGTCTTGGTATTAAATTTATTTGTTATCTTATGGGGCGCAGTTGTGCGCGCTACTGGATCGGGAGCTGGTTGCGGTAGTCATTGGCCGTTGTGCAATGGTGAGGTAATCCCTCCTGCCCCGGAAATCGCAACCCTAATTGAGTTTACCCATCGCTTAACAAGCGGTTTAGCGTTACTTGGAGTAGTGGGCCTGGTTATCTTTGCGCGGCGAAGTTACCCCCCAAGTCATCCAGTGCGACGTTGGGCTTTCTTGTCTCTTGTATTCATTATCATTGAGTCGTTAATTGGGGCAGGATTGGTGTTGTTTGAATTGGTTGGCGCTAATGCTTCACCAGCAAGGGCAGTAGTAATCGCCCTTCATTTGCTAAATACTCTGATCTTGTTAGCATTTCTGACTCTTACGTGGTGGCATTCTCGATTTCCACAAGAGGGTTTGCGGAGAACAACCTATCAATTCTCTCCTATGGCAAAAGTTCTTTTTGTGGTGATTATTGTTCTGGTTGGAATCAGCGGTGCGATAGCAGCTTTGGGTGACACTCTGTTTCCAGCACAAAGCCTGATTGAGGGATTGCAACAAGATTTTGACGAGTTTGCTCATTTTCTGGTGCGGCTGCGCGTTTTTCATCCGTTCTTTGCCTTTGGTGGTGCTATGATTGTATTTGGGTTGATCTATCGGGCAATGGATGGTTCCGATCTTTTGGTTAGACGTTTGGGATGGGGAGTTTTGATTTTGGCAGGGGTTCAACTCGTCGGAGGATTGATTAACCTTATCTTGTTAGCGCCGGTTTGGATGCAAATCGTCCACTTATTCATCGCAGACCTCTTGTGGATTGTGTTTGTCCTTTTTGTCGATTCAAAACGATCTGTATATCCCCAGTAACGATATAGGATATGAAAGAAAATCAAGCAAAACTCTTTTCCCGTTTGCAAGAATTACGGAAACAAATTCAATATCATAACTACCGATATTATGTGCTCGATGATCCTGTAATCAGTGACTATGAGTACGATCAATTGTATACGGAACTAGTAAAAATTGAACAAGAACACCCGGAGTGGATTACCCCCGATTCGCCAACACAACGGGTGGGAGGGGCGATTGCCGAAAAATTTGAAAAGATTCAGCATCCAGTGCCGATATTGAGCCTTTCTAATGCTTTTACAAAACAGGAGGTTATTGAATGGTTTGAGAGAATCGCGAAAATCGATGAGCGGGTGAATAAAGCGGATTTTATTGTTGAACCAAAGATAGATGGCTTAACGGTTGTTCTACACTACCATGAGGGCTATTTTGTGCAAGGGGCAACACGAGGGGATGGGTATGTGGGAGAGGATGTGACCGCTAATCTAAAGACAATTCGAGCATTACCCTTGATTATCCCGGTTTCCCCTGTCTCTATGGTGGAGATTCCTCGCACTCTGGTTGTTCGCGGGGAAGTGTTCATAACCATAAAGGACTTCGAAGAGCTTAACCGTCGACTGGAAGAAAGAGGTGAAAAAACTTATCTGAATCCTCGCAATACAGCTTCAGGAAGTCTGAGACAGCTCGATCCACGGATTACTGCTACTCGTCCGTTGACGCTGTTGACTTACGATATCGTTCAAATTGAAGGGGAAGCGCCAAAAACCCACAGCGAAATCTT
>CAKZNJ010000605.1 GCA_937129505.1 uncultured Anaerolineae bacterium
CTTTATCGATTGGGTATTAGAGGGTAGCACGGCTTATATCGAAGAACCTTACCTCCACATCCCCGATTCGCGAGGAGAATTATTATGGCAACCGGAGAAGTACAATGCGGTCTGCGCCGCTTTGGATCAGGCCGGTATCCAAATTCACGTCCATTCCATCGGAGATGCTGCCACTCGGATCACCTTGGATGGTTTCGCCTTCGCCCGTCAGAAAAATGGGCCGCGCGATTCGCGCCATATCATTACTCATCTGCAACTGGTCAACCCCACAGATATTGACCGCATGACAGAGCTTGGCGTGGTTGCCGTCCCTCAGCCGTATTGGTTCGTTGTGGATACGTATTACACTCAAGCTGTCGAATATGTTGGCAAAGATCGGGCAGATCGTCAGTATCCCATGAAGAGCTTTTTTGACAAGGGTATCGTGGTTGCCTCTGCTTCAGATTATCCTGTTTCCTGGCCACCTAATCCCTTTTATGCCATCGAGATTGGAGTTACTCGCACCGTCCCTGAAAGTCTGGGCGACATTTATATTGGAGCAGATTTCGAGACTCCTCTCAACCCCGCCGAGCGCGTCTCCGTTGAACAAATGATCACTAGTTTCACGATCAACGGTGCATACGCAACATTTCTCGAAAAACAAATTGGTTCACTAGAAGTCGGCAAAAAAGCTGATTTTATCGTGCTAAGCCAGAATATCCTACAAATTCCGGCTACCGAAATTCACCGCACGAGCGTCTTATTAACTTTCTTTGAAGGGAAAGAAGTTTACCGAAGCGAAGAGTGGACGCAATAAGATGCAAATAAAGAGGGGTGACCGGCTAATTTCACGCCGGTCACCAACTTGCTTTTCCACACCCACAAATTTCCTCACCAGTGGAGCTGACGCTCCTTAGAACCTGCCTCCCAACCAAATTTTGGACAAAGCAGCGTTAATTGTTCTTGCCGTTAATCACCTTATCAAAGGTTGTACTTTTAAGTTTTTGAACCAGTTCGTATTGCGCCTCGCACCAAACGGGGTGCATGGGGCATTCCTCAACAAATTTGCAAGTGCCCGCGTCACCGACGCACTCGTTAAGCATGATGGGGCCATCAATGGCTTCAACAACTTCTAAGAGAGAAATTTCCGCCGGTGGACGCGCCAAAGATACGCCTCCCCTTGCTCCCCGCGAGGTGGTTAACAATCCCGCCACCGAGAGCTGAGAAACGATTTTGGCTAAGAAAGAGGGTGGAATCTGCTGCTCCTGAGCAATTGTGCTTGTTGCTGCGCGGTGATCCGCCCCAAGACGAGCAAGGAAGGTAACGGCTCGAACGGCATAGTCAGCTTGTCGCGTGATTTGCATCTTATTCTGCTCCCTTTCAGGTTATCTAGGTACAATTTATCTCATATTATCTCATATATATTAGATTATTTTTGGGGAAATTACAAGTGACAGAGGTCATTTGCACCTCATGACGCTCATCCAAACGTGAACAAGAGCTGGACAGAGGGTGGTGAATAGAATTATGGTAAGATAAAGAGCAAAATACACTTTCAGGAGAGAGTCATGAAACAAATCTGTGTCATCGGGGTTGGTTATGTTGGTTTGGTGACCGCAGCTTGTTTTGCCGATCTGGGCAATCGCGTGATCGCCCTAGACATCAATGAAGAAAAAATCGAAGGGTTGAAAAAGGGGATTATGCCGATTTATGAACCCGGCCTTGAAGAACTCGTTGAAAGAAATGTCAGAGCGGGAAGATTAAGCTTCACGACCTCTTACTCTGACGCTTTGAACGGCACCGAATTCGTCTTCATTGCGGTCGGCACACCCTCCGGCGTTGACGGCGAAGCCGATTTGCGCTACGTGGCACAGGCAGCCCGCAGCATAGCCGAAAACATGACTGCCCCCTTGATTGTAGTCAATAAATCCACCGTCCCCGTCGGCACTGGCGACTGGACGGCTGATATTATCCGTCAGCACCAAAAGGAACCCATACCTTTCTCAGTTGTTTCGTGTCCAGAATTCCTGCGCGAAGGGTCAGCGATCGGTGACTTCATGCAGCCTTATCGTACCGTCTTAGGTTCTACAGATCGGGAAGCAGCGGAAAGAGTCGCTCAGTTACATCTACCCCTGCGCGCTCCGATCATGATCACAGACCTGCGCACAGCAGAGATGATCAAATATGCTTCAAATGCTTTTTTGGCAACCAAGATCTCGTTTATTAATGAAATTGCGAATATCTGTGAAGCTCTGGGTGCCGATGTAAAAGAGGTAGCCGTTGGGATGGGGTATGACAAACGAATCGGCGCTATGTTTCTCGATGCCGGCTTGGGCTATGGCGGTTCCTGCTTTCCTAAGGATGTCAAAGCGTTGGCTTTTATGGCAGAAGAAAAGGGACGCCACCCCCAATTGTTGCGTGCAGTCATGGAGATCAACGATGACCGCCGCCGATTAGCAGTTAAACGCTTGCGTGAACTGGTCGGGGATTTGTATGGCTCCGTGATCGGGTTGTTGGGATTGTCCTTTAAGCCAAATACGGATGATATGCGAGACGCTCCTTCGGTAACCATTGCCGATCTGCTGACCAAAGCCGGCGCTCGAGTACGTGCCTACGATCCTGTCGCCATGCCTGTGGCGCGCACTATTCTTCCTAATGTTGAGATGTGTAAGGATCCCTACGAATTAGCCGAGGGGTGTGACGCCTTGATGGTTGTCACAGATTGGAACGAATTTAAACAATTGGACCTCGGACGGATCAGAAGCGCCATGAAGCGTCCAATTATCGTAGACGGACGGAACATATACG
>CAKZNJ010000606.1 GCA_937129505.1 uncultured Anaerolineae bacterium
CCGTTAGCGGCGTTCCTTGGACAGTCAGGGTAGCTGAAAGGGGGATTAGGGAAGATGCTTCGATTACTTTCCCTTGGATGATTCCATACGGAAGGCGTTGTAAATTAAATTCGACGGATGTGGTTTGTAGGTTTTTAACCGTTACTGCCATCTTGGTTTGAGGTTGGAAATCAAAGCGCCTTGCTGTAAAGTCGTAAACACCTGCAGGTAGATGGCATTCGAATGTCCCATCCGCTTCAGCACTTATCGTTATGACGGTTGGGTTTGTTGGATGGCGATCTTGAATCACAAGGGTGGCATACGGAATCGGTAGATTGGTTAGCGCTTCTATTACCCTGCCCGTTAAGGTGCCTTGTTGAGTCACTTGCAAGGTTGCTGCGTAAGCATTTACTAAGCCATAACCAGAGACGTTATTGGGGATTGTGGTGGATAATGGCTCGGTCGTTTGAAGCAAAATTTGTTCTATTTGATCAACGGTTAGATTAGGGTTTGCTTCAAACAAGAGGGCGGCAATTCCAGCTACGTGAGGGGCTGACATGGAGGTGCCATCCATTTTTGCATAACCTCCCCCAGGATAAGTCGAAAGGATATTAACCCCGGGCGCGCTTAACTCTGGCTTGACTTCGCCCCAACTGCTAGGTCCGCGTGAAGAAAAATAGGTTGGCAATTTGGTTTCGTCCACTGCGCCAACTGCTAGCGATTCGGGATAGCTGGCAGGCGCCCCGATGGTTTCCCGTTGAGGCCCCTTGTTGCCTGCGGAAAAAACAGGCAGGATGGCCGCAGCACGTAAGCTTTGGATGTCAGCTCGAAATCGTTGGTCACTGCCTACATCTGTTCCCCAAGAGTTATTTACAATATCCGGCGCTAGCGATGGGTTGCCGTTAGGAGCGATGATCCATTCGAAAGCTGCATGGAGCCAGGATTCGTAGGTATATCCTTGATTGGTAAAAGCTTTGACTGCGATCCATTTGGCATTTGGGGCAACCCCCGTGCGGTGTCCAATGCCGTCATCGCCGACCATTGTCCCCATTGTGTGAGTGCCATGACCTAATCCATCACCGGGATATAGATAAGGTTCACCTGTCACAACAAACCAATTGCCGCGGTGTTGAGCCGGTCCGTGTGGGTTATAGCCGCGATATTGCTTCATCAAGGCGGGATGAAATCCATCTACGCCGCTATCTATGTTGGCGACCACAACACCGTTTCCTCTCAGCTTTAGAAATTGTTCAACTTTGTCAACCTCAACCAAGTCGAGGTTGTAAATCATTTGATCGGTTGAGCTGAAATCCGTCTCTTGAGCGGGAGAAGCGGCTAATTCAATTTTTTCATCGGGGCGAATAAAGACAACATCTTCGCGCTCGGAAAGGGATTGAATGAGCGAGGGTTTTGCTTTTATCGAGATAACCGGACTGACCCAAAAAGCGCGGATTTGATCGGCTTCGCCCGATCGCTTTGCCCTTGAGAGGGTAGTAAGGAGGTCGGCTGTGGCTCGTTCGCTTTCTGCTTGGAGAAACGATACGACGTTTTGTCGTCGGGTTTCCTTGGATGGATAAAGCTGTTCACCTAATGCTAAGAGAGAGGTTTCATCCCGTTTTCGCTCAATGATAAGAGGGATCATTTCTTCGCTTGTCGGTTGAGTGAGGTAGCGGATTAGAGCAGGGTGAATTTTCCTCCAATCAACCTTCGGGGGATTGCCGCTTTGACCAAGCTGCTTTGCCTGTGATAGTTGAGGGCGAAGGCTCATGAAGAGCAAATTTATCGCCAGAGCAGAAAAGAGGAGCGAAGCGAATAAATATAGTTTATGTCTCATTATGTAAACTCTTAGCTTAGTTTAACAACCGTGACTCCTTCTCCCCCCTCGCGGTCTTCTCCCGCTTCGAAGGAGATAATATGAGGATGTTTGCGTAGATGATCTCGAATTGCTTGACGCAAGCGGCCGCTTCCTTTTCCGTGAATCAGGCGGACAAAGGGCAGTCCGGCAAACAAAGCTGAATCCAGATAGCGATCGATCGTTTCTACAGCTTCCTCAGCTCTTAATCCGCGTAAATCTAATTCCCACGAAGGGGCTTCTTTTAAGTTAGGAAGATGGGTGGAGGGCAATTCTGATCGATCTGATGCAGCTGTTGATTCATCAACGAGGGTAACATCGCTGAGTTCAGATTGGACTCGCAACCTTCCAACTTGAACCTCGATTTGTTCTCCGTTGATGCTCGCCAAGGTGCCTTTTACGCCAAGCGAACGTAATTTGACCGAATCACCAACCTTTAGGGGACGTCTTTCTCGCAAAACCCTTTTCTGGCGCTGTTTTTCCTGAGTGTGTTTTTCGACGGTTTGCTCGATCTCCTGGATTTTGGTCCTAAGAGTTTGTAATGTCTCAGTCGGTTGATCGGCACGTTTGTAATCTTTGCGGATTTTCCGAATCTCTTCCTTGACTTGAGCGATGAGTTTGTCGGCTTCTTTCTGAGTGGTTTCTAGGATTTTTAGACGCTCCTCTTCAATATTTTCCAGCTGCTGAGCCAGCTCTCTCCTGATCGACTCAGCTTCTCTACGTAGGCTTTCGGCGTGTTGGTACGCTTGGCGGGCAAGTTCTCTTTGCCTTTGAATCTCGTCAAGTAAATCTTGGCTTTGCAATTCGTCTGGAGTTAGGTCCGCGCGCGCTTTTTGAATAATCTCGTCGGGTATTCCAAGGCGCTGGGCAATGGCTATGGCATTGGATCGGCCTGGCAAGCCAATTGATAGGTGATAAGTGGGCATGAGAGTATCGATGTCAAATTCCACGCTCGCGTTCATGGCGCCTGGTGTGACGTGGGCAAAGACTTTCAGTTCGGGGTGATGAGTGGTGACGAGGCAGGGGATTTTTCGCTCAATTAAGAAAGATAGAATTGCCCGAGCTAAAGCAGCTCCTTCTTGTGGATCAGTACCTGCTCCCAGTTCGTCTAGAACTACCAATGAGTGCGAGGTAGCCTGTTTTAAGATCTGGACGATGTTCTTGATATGTCCTGAAAAAGTCGATAAGGATTGTTCGATGGACTGTTCATCGCCAATATCTGCAAAAACATGCTCAAATAAACAAAGAGAGGCAGACTTCACGGGCAGAGGCAAACCTGCTTGAGCCATAAGAGTCAATAACCCTACCGTCTTCAGTGAGACTGTTTTGCCACCGGTATTGGGCCCAGTAATTACAAGCGCAAAAGACTCGTTTGTCAGCTCAACATCTATGGGGACAACTTTTTGAGGGTCTAACAAGGGATGGCGGGCTTGGAGAAAATAAAGGATATAGGGGGATTTTTTAGGAGCTGCCTCCATTGACTCAAATGAACTTAATTGCGGGTGGACAGCGTCAATTTCGATGGCATATTTAGCGCAAGCTAAAACAAAATCAAATTGTGCTAATACCGCTAGGCAAGTTTCAACCTTGTCGACCGCATCGGCAATATTTTTGGAAAGCCTAAATAAAATGCGTCGTTCTTCATCCCGTTCGTCAAGCTGTAATTGACGATTTTGGTTGTTTAAATCGACAACGTTGAGCGGTTCAATGAAGAGCGTGGCGCCGGAAGATGACTGGTCGTGAACGATCGATGGGATACGACCTTTGAAATCTGCGCGAATAGGGATGACATAGCGTCCCTCTCGTTGAGTAATCAGCTGTTCTTGCAAGATGGGAACGATAGACGGATCAGAGATCATTTGTTGTAGTTTCGATAGCAGGCGACCTCGAACAATTTTTAATTCTGAGCGAATGGCGGATAGGGCGGGAGAGGCGCTATCCAGTATCTCTGCTCGGTCAGAAATCGCTAAAGAGATGGCTTCGATGAGTCCGGTTGGAATTTCGATTGCCAAGAACAATTCGCTAAGCTTAGGAAATTCCAAGCGAAGGCGATCAAAGGTTCGGAGGAGAGAACGGGCAACAATCAAGGTGTCTTTGACATCCAATAGTTCTTGGGGGGTAGCCACTCCCTCATGTTTGGTTAGTTCAATTGTGGGGCGGATATCATGAGCTCCTTCAATTCCAGATTGATAGCCCTTGTTTAGATACCGCACTCCTTCTTGAATTAGGTTTTGGCGGCGGAGAATCTCGAGCAGGTCTGTTGTAGGCCGTAATGAGCGTGCTAACTCTGCAGAAGGACGGAATGCACAATAACTTTCGATCTTTTTGAGAATTTTGGGAAAATCTAGGGTGTTAAGTGTTTTTTCATCCATTGGTACTAACCTTGTCTGTGTTGCAGTTTACCATAGGCGAACCTCAAAGGGGAGAGGGTGAATAGATCTTGGAAAAATATGGTATATTGAAAATAACTTATCTGATTCATCCTACATTAGCAATCATTGGAGGTAGTTTTATGGCTTGCCAGAAAAAGATAGAATACGGACAAGGGTTAGTGGAGTATGGGATGATCCTCGTCTTGGTGGCAGTAATTGTCATCGTGGTGGTATTTCTCCTTGGACCTGGAATCGGCAATATGTTTAGTCAGGTCGTATCCGGAATTTAGTCGAAATTCCCCTTGTCTAGGCACGCGGCATCGAGTATAATTTTCACTCGAACGGGCGCATAGCTCAGTTGGTCAGAGCGCACGGTTCACATCCGTGAGGTTCGGGGGTTCGAGCCCCTCTGCGCCCACTTTTTGTTTATCAGGGGGAGCGTTGACCGAATCCTTTCTAAACTGATTGAAATTGAATCATTTCTCTTGACACCTCTGCCAATTGCTATTATACTGAAAGTCATCAGATATCTGATGACTTTTTGGGCTTATGAGACAGATTGTATTCTCTAATGGCAAACCAATTCGTTATGCAATCCGCGATGCTCTATTGGAGTTTATGCGCGCTGAGGGGTATCGCCCAGGCGATCAATTGCCTTCCGAAGAGAAGCTGCAGGAGATCCTAAATGTCAGTCGGCTGAGCATGCGCGAAGCCCTGCAGTTGCTTGAGGAAGAACGAATTATCGTTACAAAACATGGATCTGGCCGATACGTTTTATCCCTGCCTTCTAATCTGGATATTGATATCTCGAATTTACAAAGCGTCACGGAGTTGCTGACAAGTTATCAGATTAAAACTGAAAATAACCTTCTGCGAGTAGAAATTCATCCCCCAGATGCAGAGTTATGTGCCTTACTTCAAATAAATGCGTCTGAAAATGTCCTTTCTATCGAGAGAATCCGCTACGCCGCAAATACGCCAATCATTTATTCAATCGATACAATCCCCGTTCATTTTCTTCCTGAAGATTGGCAGGAAGATGACTTCAAAGGGTCTCTGTTCGAATACATCGAACGCAGGTTAGGAAAGCCTTTGCATTATTCGCAAGCGACCATTCATGCTAGCCGACTTGAAGATGTGACCCTGCCATTTGAGACGAAAAGCCTGAGTTGGATACTCTTGAAACAGGTCATCTACACCGATATGGGCGAACCAATTATTTACTCAAGAGATTACCATCGCGGCGACCGGATTCAATTTCATGTTCGCCGCGTACGACGTTAATTATAAGTGACTGGAAGCTATGAAGACAAAAAACGAAGATTTGCTACTTGGCATAGACATCGGAACTCAAGGTGTTAAAGGAGCAATTACTTCGTTGGATGGAACGGTTGTCGCTGAGGCATTTCTCGAACACAGTTGTAGCTACCCAAGAGCAGGTTGGGTTGAGCATGATATAAAAAAGAATTGGTGGCAAAATCCTTGCTGGGTTATCCGCAAAATGCTAGCCGAAAGCGAGATCAATGCAGAGCAAATTAAGGCGGTCTTTCCCAGTGGGTTACATCCCAATTTTGGCCCAACCGACAAGGATGGAGAGCCAATTTATGGGGCAATTTTATATTCGGACAACCGAGCGGTCGATGAGTTGCATGAAATCAACCGACGATACCTTCTAAAATTAAGCAGCGAAGAAGTTACCCCTAAACTTATCTGGTTCTTGCGGAACGAGCGAGAAACAGCATCAAGAATGAAGCGGTTTTTCGATGCCGCTCAGTATTTTGTCTTTAAGTTTTGTGGGAGATATGTGCGGGATACGATATCGGTCGGGGAATGGGGGTAATTTACCA
>CAKZNJ010000607.1 GCA_937129505.1 uncultured Anaerolineae bacterium
GTGTGGCGAGGGGTGCGCCAAGGAGCGATCAAACCCGCCTTCATGCCCACTCCTACTCCAACTCGCACGGCTATCTCCTATATCGAGGAGGCAGAAGCCTACTTTCGAGCTGGTAAGATTTATGACCCCGACCCTCCCCCGCCTGCACCTCGCCGTCCCGATGCGATTGACACCTATCAACGGGCTTTAGAAGTCGATCCCAACAATGCCGATGCTTGGGCACGATTGGCCCGCATTCAAACCTATTCCTCCGCTCTGTTGAGCAACGACCCCAGCCGCTTACAACGGCTCAGCGAAGCGCGCCAATCCATTGACCGAGCGGTAGAACTAGCTCCAGAGAACAGCACTGTGCGCGCCATCCGGGCGTTTGTGTTGGATTGGTATGCGACCAATCCCCTCGTGGGAGCTGACGAACGTCAAGAACTCCTTGCTGAAGCGCAGACAGAAGCCCTGCAAGCCTTTCAACTCGATCAGAACAATGCCCTTGCCCTAGCCTTCTACGCAGAGGTCTTGCTCGACCAACAAAACTGGAGCCAAGCGGAACAGTACGCTGCGCAAGCAGTACAACTCGATCCCGAATCGATGGATGCCCATCGCGTGTACGGCACAGTGTTGGAGTCGACCGCCCAATACAATCGCGCCATCCAGGAGTATCTGGAAGCCGCTCGCATCAACCCTAACCTGACCTTCCTCTACCTCTACATTGGGCGCAATTACTTGCGTCTTAAACTCTACGATCAAGCCCTGGAATTTTTTGCTCGCGCTGCCAACATCAATGCCCAATTGGGAGTCAAAGACCCCCTTCCCAATTTAGAGATCGCTAAGACGTACACCCAACAAGGCGAGTTCTTTATCGCTGCCCGCAATGCCGAAAAAGCCCTCAGCCTTGACCCTACCACTGCCAACACCTACGGGCAATTGGGTATCATTATGATTCGCGCCCGCAACTTCGAAGGTGCCATGCCGGTGCTGAAATGCGCCGTGCGAGGGTGTACAGCGGAGGAGAATGAAGCCGCCCAGAACCTGGTCGCTGAGGGTTTGCTCGAATTAAGCGTTGCGGTCGAGGGGTTACCCCTGACCAACTTGACCGTAGCCTACTACTACGTCGAATATGGCACAGTGCTGGCATTCCTCAGCCGGCCTAATCAGAACTACTGTCCCGAAGCGCGCCAAGTGCTTAACGAGGTGAAAGCATCCTTTTCCTACGATCCAATTATCATGAGCATCATTGCCGATAGTGAGGGCATTTGTAACCGACTGGAAAGCAGGCAAATTCTCTCCACCACCGCCACCCCTCAAGACGCTCTCACGCCGACCCCCATGCTAGAAACCATCCCAACTTCTTCCATAACCCCATAAGGGGACAAAAATCCATGACGCAGCGGCTGCCCCTTCCCAAGTGCACTTAGCCAAGGCAAGTTCACAACTCCTTCTACTTCAAATTGTACCGTTGGCGATAGCGTTCCCGTAATAGGTCGATCGGTCTCATTTCCCCCTGCTCGTCCCGAAAATACCAATGCTGCCAACCGTTACAGGGGCTCCCTTTCATTAAAAAACTGCCCAGCCGATGAATGGAGCCCTCGATACCGTTGGACAACCGCAGATGGCCATCCGCTTTCACCCAACCCACTTGGGCAATATCCCTTTGGAAAAACAGCGGTTGTCCGGGCTGGAGGAACCCATCTTCCACGAGACGGGCAAACTCAACTCGCGGCGCAAGTCGTTTGGCATCACTGACATCGAATACGGACTCATCGAAAGGTTCGGCGACAACCTGCTCGAGGCGTTGGCGAGCAAGTCGGATGTAGGTCTCATCGGCTTCGATTCCAATCCAATGGCGGTGCAATTTTTTGGCAACCACGGCGGTTGTGCCACTGCCTAGGAACGGGTCTAAGATTACATCCGCAGGCTTACTAGAAGCCAGGATCACGCGATAGAGCAAGGCTTCTGGCTTTTGGGTGGCATGGGCTTTTTTACCATCGATCCTGATCCGCTCTTTACCGCTACAAATGGGCAAGACCCAATCGCTGCGCATTTGTAAGCCATCGTTGAGGTTTTTCATGGCGTGATGGTTGAAGGTGTACTTTGCCCCCTTGAATTTGCTTGCCCAGATAAGCGTTTCATGGGCGTTGGTAAAGCGCACGCCGCGAAAGTTGGGCATGGGGTTGGTCTTGATCCAGACTACGTCGTTGAGAATCCAAAAACCTAGGTCTTGCATGAGTTTGCCAATGCGAAAGATATTGTGATAGGTGCCGATCACCCAAAGGGTGCCCTGGTCTTTGAGAACGCGCCGACATGCCGAAAGCCAGCTCTTACTGAACTCATCGTAGGCTGCGAAATCTGCGAACTGATCCCACGTTTCATCCACCGCATTGACTTTAGTCATATTGGGTCGCCAGAGCGGTTGGCGCAGTTGCAGGTTATAGGGGGGATCGGCAAAGATCAAATCCACACACCTTTCAGGCAAAGCATTCATAATCTGAACACAATCGCCCTGTAGGATTTGATCAAGGGGTAGTTCTTCAAAGGAGGGCGTAGGATCTGTGGACATCTAGGATTATTTTACCTAACTTATCGCCAGAACCAGTTCGAATCCCAACGGGAATGACACCGCCTTTGTGTCCTGTCAAACGAAGTTTCTCTATGCCACTTGGAACGCCATCTCTCCACGTGTCATTTTGAACGGAGTTTCTCCGTGTCATTTCGAACGCAGTGAGAAAATCCTGAGGAAAGATTCCTCAGTCGCTGTCGCTCCTTCGGAATGACACAGCCTACCATGTCATTTCGAAATGGGAACATGACGCCGGAGCGTCACTTGGTGAGGTAATCACATAATAGTGCCCAGCTTCCGAGCAGGCAAGTTCGGCTCGGCTTGGATTTTGCCTCGCTCCAATGGACCCACCCTACTGATGTTATGAGTAGTAGTTAGCTACACAACCTAAGTAATTAACCTCCCCCTCAAAGCACTCGCCTTGCTGGACAGCTTCTTTGCTCATTTCACCGAATAAACCTCAACTGCGTCCAGCGGAATCCTTCTCTCTTTTGTCAAAAATCAGGATAAAATACCTAAACATCTTAGCTCGCATAGCTTGGGCAAGTAGTTCTCTGGTGGTGCATGTGCTCCAAAAAAATACACTCCTGATCCTGTGTTCTTTGATGCTATCCTCCTTAGGATGTAATTTGACGCGATCCTTGATAACGGTAAATACACCTTCCCAAGAAGGGCACCTCATGCTAACCCAAACCGCCCTTGCCCTGTCCGCCCGCCAAGCGATGCCGGCGATCGCAGAATCTGCGACCGCAGCGCCGTTATGGGGAGGCATTCAAGGAAATCTATCCTACCCATCCGAAGCGATTCCTCCTTTGCGGGTGGTTGCCATCAACCTAACTACGCAGGAAGCGTACTTTGTAGATACCGAACAAAATCAAAGGACTTATCAAATCGATAACCTGCCGCCAGGCAGTTATCATGTCATCGCTTATCTAAGAGACGGATCCTTGGCTGGAGGCTATACGCAAATGGTACCCTGCGGCTTAAGTGTCGAATGCACCGACCACTCCTTGATTACCGTCATCGTTCAGGCAGGACAAATCACCGCCAACATTGACCCGGCGGACTGGTATGCCCCACCCGAAGCTTTTCCACCCAATCCTGTTCCCTAATCCCCGCAAAAATGGACTTTAAACTTCAAGCTCCCTTCCGCCCTACCGGCGATCAGCCCGAAGCGATCGAAAAGCTGGTCGAAGGCGTGCAACGCGGCTATCGCCATCAAGTACTGCTTGGCGCCACCGGCACGGGCAAAACCTATACGATCGCGGCGGTCATCGAACGCCTGAACAAACCAGCCTTGGTGATGGCACACAATAAGACCCTTGCTGCGCAACTGTATGCCGAGTTCAAAGAATTTTTCCCCGAGAACGCAGTGGAGTATTTTGTCTCCTACTACGATTACTACCAGCCCGAAGCCTACGTCCCCAAACATGACTTGTACATCGAAAAGGACGCCGACATCAACGAGGAAATCGAACGCCTGCGCTTGGCTGCTACCACTGCTTTGATGACGCGGCGGGATGTCATTATTGTCGCCTCGGTCTCTTGCATTTATGGCATTGGCAGCCCCGAAGCCTACGGCCGAGTAGTCATCAATCTGGAAAGCGGGCATATCTTCCGTCGCA
>CAKZNJ010000608.1 GCA_937129505.1 uncultured Anaerolineae bacterium
TCAACAACTTAAGGGTTTGAAGATATCCCTTATAAATTATCTGCGATCACAGTTCTACAACGGCTATTTGTACATGACTTTTATTATCTGGGGAGTTATGTTAGCTCTCCTAGTTATCAGGTTTTGGGCCGTTCGCTCTTTACCGTTGCCTATGTGGGGAGACTCTGTTCACCATACTCTCATTGCACAATTATTAGTGGATAATCATGGTTTATTTGATTCATGGCAGCCTTATGCAGAATTGCAAAGCCTGACTTATCATTTTGGCTTACACGCAAATGTTGCTGTGTTTTCAATGCTCAGCGGTCTACACATCGCTAGAGCCACCCTTTTGGTTGGCCAATTTTTCAATGCATTTGCAGTTATTTCGTTGTCTCCAATCGCTTGGCGAATTTCGAACGGGAATCGATGGAGCACTGTCGCCACTTGGATACTAGCCGGTTTTGTGTTTTCAATGCCAATGCATTATACAAACTGGGGAAGGTATACACAATTGTGCGGTCAGATTGTCCTTCCTGTTGCGTTTTTCATGATTTGGGATTTAATGGAAACCAGCGAACGAAATGAAAGGGTTGATCAGGTCACGAAAAAGATAATGCGAATTATCAAGGCGAGACCCTGGGGTAAGATTTTCTTAGTTGCAATTTTATCCAGTGGTTTGGCTCTAATCCATTACCGTGTATTTATATTTCTGCTTGGAAGCATTCCTGTTCTACTATTGTTCAACCTGTGTAGGAAAAATTGGAAGCATCAAATTGTAAACCTTAGCCTAGCAGGAACTATTGGGTTTTCATTTTATCTGCCCTGGTTCTTGCGGCTATATGGAGGAAGACTTTTTGAAGGTTTTCTGCGTAGTGTCACCACATCACCCAGCACTTTGAGCAGTTATACGCTTGAATATAATGCAATTGGAGATTTGAGTGTTTATCAACCTCTTCCGATTTGGATATTATTTATTGGAAGCATAGGATGGATGTTGTGGAGACGCAATAAGAATATCCTTCTTCTTTCACTTTGGTGGATTGTGATAGTATTAATGGCAAACCCAAATTGGATACGTTTGCCGGGCACAGGATTACTTAGTAATTTTGCTGTGTTTATTGCTATATATATCCCTGCTTCTTTAATTATAGGGTTAGCAATTACATCAGTCTTTGAACCTTTTCGTAATCGCAATTCTCTGATCTTTAACGTCCTTGGAACGCTTGTCGTGTGCGTTGCAATGGTGCTAACGGGGCGTGATCGACTTCAGGATATCAACCCCGAATTCCATGCGCTGGCAACTAACCAAGATATCCGGGCAATGCAGTGGATAAGCAAAAACACCTCTCCCGAAGCACGGTTTTTGGTGAATTCTTTTTTTGCTTATGGTGGCTCAACAATTGTGGGTTCGGATGGGGGATGGTGGATTCCGTGGTTTACAAAGCGTAAAATAAGCGTTCCTCCAATGCCTTATGTCAGTGAAAAAGTTCCATTTTCGGGTTATGTTCAGTATACCAATTCTCTTCGCCAAATGATCGAAGAAAAAGGCTATATCCATCCAGACGTAATCGCTGAATTAAAATCAAGAGGTTATCAATATGCTTATATCGGCGCTAAACAAGGGAGAGTTAATTATAATGGGCCGGTAGTTATGGAGGCAAAGCAAATGATCGCTAGTGGTTTTTACGTTCCTGTTTACCACAAAGGCGATGTTTGGATACTTGAAATAAAATGATCTTTCTCAAGAAATATTGTTTTTTCGCACTCGATATAACACCTCTTCCAAAATCTTCCGATTAAAGCTAATCAAATCAGCCAGTAAGCCAATTAGTAAGATTTGAAAGCCGATGATCAGCAGCACCGCCATCAGCAGCAGAGATTGCAGATTGCCTCCCCCCGTGCGGAGAATGTAGTGGATGATTACAAAGCGAAGGCCAAGAAGGATACCACTGAAGATAAATATGCCACCAATGATGGTGAAAAACCGTAAGGCACGATACATGGCATAGGAGCGTATGATCGTGATGGTTGAGATGGCTAGATATTCCGGCAGACTTCGAATGAGACGCGAAGGCCGTTTTTTTGGATTCGTCCGCACGGGAACATAATGGACTGTCAAACCCTTCGAGCCAGCTTGGATGAGTGTCTCAAGCGTGTAGGTGTACCCAGAAAGGACAATTGTCTTGAGGGCGGCTTCGCGACTATAGGCGCGAAAACCACTGGTCGCATCGGGGATGTCCAGACCTGAGGTTATTTCTAGTACTTTGCTGCCCCATTTTTGCAAAAAGCGTTTCAATGGCGAAAATTCGGGATGATTGGTAACACCCCGATCGCCAATTACAATATCGGCTTTTTGGTCCAGGATGGGCTGGATGAGTTTTTGAATGTCTTCTGCGTTATATTGATTGTCGGCGTCTGTATTGACGATAATGTCGGCGCCATGTTCAAGGCTAGCATTCAAACCTGCAGCAAAAGCGGTGGCTAAGCCAACATGGTGCGGGAAGCGAATGAGGTGATTTGCTCCCTCTCGGGCAGCAACCAGCGCGGTTTGGTCACTGCTGCCATCATCGATAATGAGAATTTCAATCTCATCAACCCCCGGTAAGTGTTTGGGTAGGGAATGGAGAGTTTCAGGGAGGGTTGCTTCCTCGTTGTAACAAGGAATTTGGATGATCAATTTGGTCATATAGGGCTATTATAGCTTAGCGGAAAATGATTGGGAAGAAATAGACCGATTGAGGGTGGGAGAGATTCCATGCTCCAACATCAACATAATTTCCTGCTAGGTCAAACACTCGTGCCCAAATCGAGAATCCGATTAAATAGTCTCGGAGCTCATACCCCCAACCGTCGCTGCTATCCCAATCTTCACCCATTTTTTCCCAACGCCCCGACTCCCAATTCGATGAGTGCAAATAAAAGACAACATGGCTGATCAGTCCATTTCCATCGTATGCGATGATACGGATCGGGAATATCTCACTGCTGATGATTTGGTTGTTTTGGGGAGTTAGGAACGCAGCAACGGGAGACTGTCGGTCATTCAATAGGGTAAGGGTGTACAACAAGGGACTATCCCCTGCAGAGGGATGGTTGAATGCTTTGATTTTAAGGTAATAATTACCAGTTCTGGGTACTTTGTAAGAAAGGCTAGAATCGGTTAGACGAGCGTGCACTTTATCATCATTTTCTACTAAGACTGACTTCCCATCCGAGTCGATTAAGTACAAATAGGGATCTAGAATAAACTCGGAATTCGTCCGATCGGCTACGACCTGAACACCGATGCGGTCACCTTGATTAGCAAAAAATTTATAGAAGTCAATGTCAGCACTGGGACAGATTTCACCTTGGAAAATCGTGTTCAAGTCAATCACAGTTGCGGTCGAGAAGGTATCATTGGGTTCGTTAATCGTCTGACAAGTCGGGGGTTGAAA
>CAKZNJ010000609.1 GCA_937129505.1 uncultured Anaerolineae bacterium
GAGCAAGCAGCAGCCAAGGGAGAATATATCATGCCCAAGTTGCAGGAATTGGCAGCCAAATATCCACAGATTTACCAAAGTATCACCGGAAGAGGATTGTTAATCGGACAGCATTTTCATGACGCTGAGGTCGGTTATAAGGTGGCGGCTGGATTGTTTAAACGAGGTGTGTTAGTGGCGGGTACTCTGACCAGTGCTCATACAATACGAATTGAACCGCCCTTGGTAATCACATACGAACAAATTGATGAAGTGCTAAATCGTCTCTCGGATACCTTATCCGAAGTAAGTAAAACGATCCATTAAAACTTACGTAAAGCCAGAGACCCCACAATCTTAGGAGGGTCTCTGGCTGAGACAAAACGTGTATTTGGAAATAGTGAGGAAAGGAGAAATTACATGAGAGTCCTTCTAGTCGGCGTGGGTGGGGTTGGTGAGGCAATCGCAGTCATCGCTAAAGCTCAACCGTGGGTGGAGCAGGTTGTCCTTTCAGACTACAATGTTGAGCGCGTGAAAGAAGTTCAGGCAAAATTAGGAGACACCCAGCGTTTCCCGGGTGAATGGGTTGATGCAAGCTATCAGGATAAGATTGAAGACCTTGCGAAAAAATATAAGGTCGATCTGATTATGAATGCTTGTGATCCCTCCTTCAATGTACCAATTTTTGAAGCGGCTTATAGTTATGGTTGCACTTACATGGACATGGCGATGTCGCTCTCTGAGCCGCATCCAAGCGTGCCGAGCTTTGGGAGAAAAAGGGGATTTTAGCAATCTTAGGTTTAGGTGTTGAGCCCGGTATGGCGGATGTTTTTGCCCGATATGCTCAGGATTACCTCTTTGATGAAATAGAGGAAATCGGCGTGCGGGATGGTGCGAACCTTGAGGTTCGAGGCTATGAATTTGCGCCGAATTTTTCTATTTGGACGACGATTGAAGAATGTCTCAATCCACCCGTAATCTGGGAGGCGGATAAAGGGTGGTACACCACTGAACCTTTCTCGGAACCGGAGATCTTTGAGTTCCCCGAAGGAATTGGAAAGATTGAGTGTGTCAACGTAGAACACGAGGAAGTGTTATTAGTTCCCCGTTGGGTTAAGTGCAAACGAGTTACTTTCAAATATGGTTTGGGTGATCAGTTCATTAATGTTCTTAAGACATTGAAAATGTTGGGGTTGGATAATAAGGAGCCGATCAAGGTAAAGGACGTGTGGGTGGCGCCACGGGATGTGGTCGCGGCTTGCTTGCCTGACCCAGCCCATTTGGGAGATAAAATGTTCGGTAAAACTTGTGCAGGGACGTGGGTCAAGGGAATCAAGGATGGCAAACCGCGTCAGGTATATATTTATCAGGTTGCTGATAACGAAGAATGCATGCGTCGTTTAGGATGTCAGGCGGTTGTCGCACAAACGGCTTTCAATCCGGTTATTGGGTGGGAATTGCTCGAGCATGGAATATGGAAGGGAGTTGGTGTTTTGGGCCCTGAAGCGTTTGATCCAATTCCATTTATGGAGCGGATGGAAAGTTATGGCTTCCCATACAAAATCAAAGAATATTGAGCGAAAGCCATATTTGAAAGTATCCAAAATCATGTTCGCCAAAGAAAAGGTGCAAAAATGAACGGAGAATACGAGTATGCTGGCATTGTGATTGGGGGAATTGTGATTGTATTAATCATCCGCATGATCATCGGTTACTGGGCTGCCAAAAGGGTTGAAACGAATGTGGACTATGTACTAGCGGGAAGAAGATTACCGGTGTGGATGGCTGCTCCATCTATTATGGCGACTTGGTTTGCGGCTGAAACCCTAATGGGATCTAGCTCTTTTGCTTACCAGTATGGGTTTCAGGGAGTTGTCTTTGATCCCTTTGGGGCAACAGCCTGTTTGGTAATTGCCGGTTTCTTAATCGTTCGAATAGCTCGACGTGCTCAGTACTTAACCATCATGGACTTTTTCCAACACCGCTATGGCACAGCGATGTCCGTGATTGGTACCGTTACGCAGATCATCACGTACTTTGGATGGACGGCGGCACAAATTGTAGCTGGAGGGGCTATTTTAGCGGCCTTACTAGGGTGGCCACTCTCTGCTGGAATGATTTTAGTCTCAGTTGTTGTAACCCTGTACACCTTGTTAGGTGGATTGTGGGCTGATACAGCGCTGGATTTTATGCAAATGTTCTTGACCTCTTTTGGTTTGCTGATGATCACGATCGGTATCATCAGTAATGTTGGCGGGATTCGAGAATTTTTTGGTTTAGCTGGGGCGCAATATGTCTCTGAACCCTTTGCCATTTGGCCGATAAAAGACGAGGGTTATCTCGGTTATACAGGTGGCTTAGGAGCTCTGTATTATGTTGCTGCCTGGATCGCATTGGGTTTAGGAGCGATTCCTGCTCAGGATTATTTGCAACGCACCTGTGCCGCAAAAAACGAAAAAGTGGCGGTTCAATCTACTTATCTGGCGGCCGCACTCTATCTGGGCTTTGGGATTCTGTCACCCCTTATTGGAATGGCCGCATATGGGGCTATCGGGCCTGATTTAGGAGCAGAAGAGTCAGAGTTTATATTGGTGACGATGGCAATGAAATTTTTGCACCCAGTCTTAGCCGCCGCTTTTGTAGCTGCACTTGCCTCGGCACTAATGAGCACCTCGGATAGTTCATTGTTAGCCGGCGCAACGATGTTCACCCAAAATATCGTTAAGGTATTTAAACCAAATTTGAGTGATAAAACCGAATTGTTATTGACGAGGCTTTCCTTGCTGGTTAGCGGTATTTTAAGCCTGCTCATTGCTTTGTTCGCGTCAACGATATATCGCTTGGCTGTGTTGAGCAATACGAGCATCTTGGTGGGGATGGCGGCTCCGTATATCATCGGTATGCATTGGAAAAAAGCCAATCACACCGGGGCGTTGGCCTCCTTCTTTTCTGGGGTTATTTCATGGGTCATCTTTACGTTTTACTACTACCCTCAAACCCTTGAAATTTGCGAACTGGATGTAGAATGTGCGACATGGGATGCCATTTATATTGCTTCAACACCCGCTTTCATT
>CAKZNJ010000610.1 GCA_937129505.1 uncultured Anaerolineae bacterium
AAGCGACAAACAAGGGAATGGTCAAAATCGTCAGGGCTATTTCCTGACTTACCCCACCCTTGGGTGGTTAGGCATTCTCTCGAGCTTACCCAAAGGCATCGTCTTTGTCTGCTTTCAAAAAACTTTATCAAAAGTATGCATAAGCCAGCCCAAACAGTTGACAGGAGAAGGGAGATTGCGATATATTGCACAAAACTTCAATTCTTTCTTTTAGGGAACTTCGTTAGCCTATATTCCGACTCTTGGGAAAGGAACAACAAGTAATGAAAAACGCTATAACGATCGGTGTCCAATCCCCACAGATCTATTTGCCCCGTAAGGGTATCGACTTGAAAAAGTGGGCAGTGGTTGCCTGCGACCAGTACACGGCTCAGCCAGAGTACTGGGAAAAAGTCGCAGAATTCGTGGGTGATGCTCCTTCTACGTTACACTTAATTTTTCCCGAAGCGTACCTGAATGCGCCAGATGCGCTTCAGCGCATTGAAACTATCCAATCTACCATGCACAAATACCTAGCGGAGGGCATTCTCGAACCCCATGAAGGGATGATCTATGTGGAGCGCCAAGTGGATGGCAAAACCCGTCATGGTTTGGTGCTTTGTCTGGATCTGGAACGCTATGATTACCACCGCGGGACGACCAGCTTAATTCGCCCAACCGAAGGCACAATCATCGAACGAATAGCGCCCCGTGTCAAAATTCGTCAAAATGCTGTGCTTGAATTACCTCATATCCTTGTTCTCATTGACGATCCACAGCAAACAGTGATCGAGCCGATTACTGAGCAAAAGAGCAAGCTGCATAAGCTTTATGAAACGGAATTGATGTTTGGGGGCGGCTTCCTAGAGGGATATGCCCTCGATGCAGCGTTAGAGAACCATGTCCTCAATGCATTAATGGCGCTTGTCCAGCCATCCGTTTTTGCCCCTCGCTACCATGTTGAAGAGGATACTCCTGTCCTGCTGTTTGCTGTGGGCGATGGCAATCATTCGTTAGCAACCGCCAAGTCGGTGTGGGAACAGCTAAAGCCCACCGTAGACGAAAACCATCCTGCCCGTTACGCACTGGTTGAGATCGAAAACGTCCATGATCAAGGAATTGTATTTGAGCCAATTCACCGCTTGTTGTTTGGAGTCAAAAAAGACCTGCGAATAGCTCTCAAAGAAGCTTTTGGAGAGCATCTGCGCCTTGAACCTGTCCAAAGTCGAGAGCAAATGATCCGCCGTGTGCAAGCAAAGCAAATGTCCTCGCAATCCTTTGGGCTGATCTTTGGCGGAGAACCGATTGGCTTTGCCGTTGCAGAGATTACCAAACCCACTTCAAATCTCGCCATTGGTACGCTACAGACTTTCTTGGATCAATTTCTAAAGCAGAACGGAGCGGATGAGATTGATTATATTCATGGGGAAGATGCCTTGATGCAACTAAGTACACCAGCCGATCGCGTGGGCTTCTACTTGCCGGCCATGTCCAAACATGCCTTATTTGAGACGGTGATCCGCGATGGGGTCTTGCCGCGCAAAACTTTTTCGATGGGTGAAGCACACGAGAAAAGGTATTATCTAGAAGCGCGCCGAATTTTGCCCTAGAAACCAAGCTAATCCCTAACTTGCCTCGGCGATCCACACTTCATGAGGGGCAAGGGAAATTACCTGCTGCAAGGAGTGCTCCTTGTTAGTTCGATGCGTTCCAAAGAGGGTCTTCCACCGGGGCGAGGGCAGGGGAACGTCAAGGGTTAAAGTGGCTGGCAGGGCAAAGAAGTTCAGGGCAACGAGGATTGTCTGCTCTTCTGTGCGCCGTAGGTAGGCTAAGCCATCATGCGGGCGTTGGATCAGCGGTTCAAAAGAGCCGCGACGTAAAGCAGGCGAGCTCTTTCGTAACCAGATGATCTGGCGATAAAAGCTGAAAACTGAGGCAGGGTCATCCCTTTGGGCAGCGACATTGACCTGCTGATAATCCGAATTTAACGGCAGCCATGGAGTGCCTGTGGTGAATCCACCACCGTGTGAAGCGTCCCAAGGAATGGGAGTTCGCACCGGGTCGCGCCCCTTGTAAAAAGGATAGTATCGCTTGCCGGGTGGGTCTTGGATCAGGGCGTAGGGGATCTTTCCATCTCGCATTCCGATCTCTTCCGCTAGGTAAAGAAAAGGCGTGCCTCTCAGCGTAAGGAGCATTGCAGCGGCAACTTTGGCGCGAGCTTCAGGATTACGCCCCCCATAGCGCGAGAGATGGCGGGAGATATCGTGGTTGCTCAAGGTGTAACAGGGCCAACCAGCCGGCGGTAGGTTGGCTTCGTTCCGTAATACCGCACGCTGAAAAGCGGCGGGATGCCAAGGCTGATGAGTGAAGTTGAAATCGAAAACAAGGTGTAACTTTCCATCGCCACAGTAGCGGGCATTCAGTTCAGGGCTGCCGTCAAGAATCTCGCCAACACACATCCTTGCTGGATAACTGTCCAGCAGGCGGTGCATCTCGGCGTAGACTTCCAGCAGTTCGGGCTGGTCCTTATCGTAAATATGCTTTTGTCGGTCGTAGCCCCGTATACCCAAGCGGGGAGGGTTATCTCGAAATAGGGCATCCTTGAAGTACGCATTGACGACATCAAAACGGAAGCCATCTACACCGCGATCCAGCCAGAAGCGCATTACATCATAGAGAGCTTGACGAACGGCCGGATTGCGCCAATTCAGGTCGGGTTGCTGAGGTAGGAACATGTGGTAATAGTACTGCTGAGTGGTTTCATCCCATTGCCAGGCTCTGCCGCCAAAAACCGATTGCCAATTGTTTGGTGGTCCCCCCCTAGGAGATGGATCTTTCCAGATGTACCAATCGCGCTTGGGGTTTTGCCGTGAGCTGCGCGATTCCTGAAACCAAGGGTGCAAATGAGAGGTGTGGTTGAAGACCAAGTCCATCAACAAACGGATGCTGCGCTGATGAGCTGCCTGGATCAGATTGTCGAAATCCTCTAAACTCCCGAAGAGGGGGTGAATGTCACAGTAATCTGAAACGTCATATCCCATATCTTCGAAAGGCGAGGGATAGATGGGGGAAAGCCAGATGGCGTCAATTCCTAATGAAGCAGGGGTTCCATCGTTCAGATGATCGAGATGGGCAAGGATGCCCCCTAGATCGCCGTTGCCGTCACCATCACTATCAGCAAAACTGCGGGGGTAGATTTGATAAAACACCCCTTCTCGCCACCAGCTAGATGAATGATCCATCATAGGTCTCTTCTCCCTAAGTATGATTGGCTAAAGCAATTATAGCTCGCCGGATACCCAGCGACAACCAAATCCGCAACCGATTGGACGAAGTTAGCCCGTGACCCCTAACGAAGATAGATTGGCGGGTTTCCGTGGCGTACTTTTGGGCGACAATAGTTACTAGCCATCGCTGGGAGGCAATATTTTTCATCGACTGTGCCTGATTGCGAACGGCGTAGTCAGCGCAGGCTGAAGGATGGTCATTTTACAGCATATTGACGCCGCTGATAGGAAGCGTCCGTTCGCTAGAGCCTAAGTTTATCGTCTCGCAAGATGATCAGGACTGTCTGCCACGCCTTTATCGCTCAATCCCAATTGCTTGTTTTTCTATTTCCGTTCTCTCAACAGGAAACTCGCCAAAATCCTCTCTTATTCAAACATATTGAGAATTGCTGCCACCAAACTCTCAGCACAGCTATCTGGTATAATGTGAAAGGAGGCAGGGAATGGCGTTCACTGTTCGTGATTATCGCGATTTATTGCAACTACTCGCCGAACATCCTGAGTGGCGCGAGGAATTGCGGCGCGCTTTGCTCACAGACGATTTTCTTGCTCTGCCCAAAATTGTTCGAGAACTGATTGAAGCTCATCAGCTTGCCGAAGAACGCCTTACACGCCTTGAAGCATCGGTTGCACAGCTTGTTGAGGCTCAAAAACAGACCGAACAACGCGTCAGTGAACTTGTCGAGGCTCAAAAACAGACCGAACAACGCGTCAACGAACT
>CAKZNJ010000611.1 GCA_937129505.1 uncultured Anaerolineae bacterium
TTCCGTGATCAACATGACCTAAAATGGTCACCACAGGCGGCCGACGCACCAGTTGGTTGGGATCTTCCTCCATAATAATTCGCCGCCACAGAGGAATTTCCCCTAGGTCTTCTTTTTTCTCTGACTCGTCGGCTTCTAAAGTAGCTTCATAACCCATCTCTGCAGCCACAATAGCAGCCGTATCAAAATCAATCTGTTGATTGATATTCGCCATGACACCATTCGCCATTAACTTTTTGATGATATCAATTGGGCTAGCATCGATGACCTTTGCAAGGTCGCGAATGGTAATCGTCGGCGGTAACTCAATCTGTTTTACGCTCTGCCCATTATTGCTCATAACACACCTCCTTTGAGAGGCCTCAGGATTACGGCTAGAAGGCAGGCGCAAATTTACAGATATCGAGCTTGATCTATGCGATCATTTTCTCGTTATTGAGACAAATTTCTTGCGAATGCCATCAATTGCTCTTGCTCTTCTGCCGTTAATTGGACTTTCAATGCTTTTGCCAGACTTCCCCTGAGAGCACTCTCCCAACAAGACTTTTGATCGTGCAGATATGCTCCCCGACCTGGCTTTTTTCCACTTAGGTCCACCTCAACTCCATTTGGTCCTCTCACGATACGAATCAAGGTTCTTTTCGGTTGTACCTCCCGACAACCTACACACGTTCGATACGGGATATGCTTAGGTTTGGAAGGTTTTTTCACCATACCGACACTTCATTGCACTACTTATAAGTTCCATTCATCATCCCATTCCTCGCCGCTGCGTTTTCGTTTCTTCTTTGCTATTGTAGCGGCTTGATCGGGATCATATTCATACTCGACATACTTTTTCTTTTTCTTTTTCTTTTTCTTATCTGCCTCGGTCTCTTCATCCTCGTCTTCAGCCACCAACGAGAGATCAATCTCAATCTGATCGGGAGACCACTTAAACAAATCATCTAAGGATGTCTCTTCAGCTTCTTCTTGCGTCTCTTGTTGAGCGGCCTGCGCCTCTTTTTCATCTACCAACGCCATTTCTGCTGAGGGGGTTTCTTCTAAAACTTCTTCAGTTTCAATAACATTCTCTTGTGATGGTAGGCGCTCTTCCTTTGTAATCTCAGAAAGAGGAGCTTCTTCCACTTCTTCAACTACCTCGGTTTCTCTTTCGAATTCACCGACCTGCTCAACGGCAGCTTCCTCCACTATCGGCTGCTCCTCTTCTTGGGTCTCTTCTTCCGCCACTTCCGTTGCGGGCAAGGAGAATTTGGATAGAGCGTCTTCAATGGCTGCCATAGCTTTGGCGCCAATTCCTTCCAAGGCAAGGATTTTGTTTGGATCGAGTTTAAGTTGTAACATTAAATCGCCAACCGATAAATATCCTGCGCCGTTGAGCAGTGTAGTGTAACGCAAGGGTAAACCGATATCTTCAAGAGGAATTTCAAAAGCTTCATCGGGGATATTCGCTGCCGCAATGAGCTGCCGCTCTTCCTCCGCCTGAATGTAGCCTTCCCGTTGTCTCAGGATTCCTCGTTCTACTCGATCAACGAATTGGCTCATCAACTGGTACTCTTCGGGAGTTACCGGCCTTCCCTCTGCCTTTTTATTTAGAATTTGCTCAATCTGCGGAATGACGTCTTTCTCTAGCTCTCCGAAGACGGCGTACTCCGGTTCTTTTTGCAGTTTATTCAAGGCGTCCACCGCCGCCTCGGGCAAGCTCTTGATGTCGATGCGCCATGATGTTAAGCGCGCTGCGAGACGGGCATTTTGTCCATCCCGCCCGATTGCAAGGCTCAATTGATCTTCGGGAACGACCACGGTGGCGGTTTTGGTCCCTTTGCCACGATTGCTCAAATAAACCCCAGTGACGCGCGCAGGGCTTAAAGCTTTGGCAATATAGACCGCAGGATCGGGATTCCACTCAATCACGTCAATTTTTTCATCATTTAGCTCGCGCACAATGGCTTGAATGCGCACTCCCCGCATCCCCACACATGCGCCAACCGGATCAACACCGGCTTGGAGAGCAGCCACAGCCACCTTTGATCGTTGTCCCGGTTCTCTCGCTATTGAGCGAATTTCCACCATGCCATGATAGATCTCAGGAACTTCATTTTCTAACAATCTTCGCAGAAAGTTGCGGTGGGCGCGCGAAAGAATGATTTGCGGTCCTTTACCGGTATCTTTTACCTCCAGCAATAACGCTCGAATGCGCTCGTGTACTCGATAACGCTCGCCGGGTATCATCTCTTTGCGGGGCATGATTCCTTCAGCCTTCATCTCTAAGCCTAGGGTTAAGCCAGTTTGATTGATGGCTTGAATCATACCGCTGACAATCTCCCCTACCTGACGTTTATAGTACTGTAACTGGGCATCTCGCTCAGCTTCACGAATTCGCTGTTGGATGACCTGACGGGCTGTTTGGGCAGCGACTCGCCCAAAGTCCTTTGGGGTACTCTCGACAACGATCATCCCCCCAATCTTCGCCTCGGGATCAATCTTTCGCGCCTCCTCCAAGGACACCTCTGTGCGTGGATCTTGCACCGTTTCGACAATCTCTTTTTCGGCGTAGATCGTAACTCGCCCGGTTTGTAAGTCAATCTTGGCTTCAATGTGTTGGGCATTTGATGCGTTCTCAGCTTTGCGATAAGCTGACACCATCGCATATTCCAACGCGCCTATGATAATATCTTTTGGCAGCTGCTTTTCTTCTAATAGCTCATTGAAAGCCAAAACAAACTCATTTTTCATCTTTCTCTGCTCTCCATATTCAACAACAAACCATACTCCTTAATTACAAGAAGAAAAGTGGGGATCACCCACTTTCCAACCACAACGCATCATTACCCGCTACCGAGTACGGTTATTTTATCACGATATTTTTACCTTAGCAAGGGATTTTTTCCGTCCTTCCGTCCAATCCATTTCTCCATTCGATAGGAAGGATCAATTACCGCTTGTTGAGCTCCTAAATGATCGATATATCGCCATTCACCACCATCTTCCCCCACAACAATGTATCCGCGATGTTCATAAAACTGGCGAGCGTTATCATTAGACTTTGAAACTTTTAAGGTTGTCCACTCAAAACCCTTGTCTCGCAAATAATTTTCAACATACTCAAGCAATGCAGAGCCCCATCCTTGCTTTTGATATGCAGGCTTCACCCGAAATGAGAACAAATAGGCTCTGAGATAACCATCTGCTAGGCTCTTATTTTGACCGTCAAGCTGGACAAACAACTGACCGATGATCCCAGCAGTAGGTAGGTCAATCACCCACGGCAATGTGCGCCCGATGCGATATTGTTCGTACACATCTCGATAGACGCGCCGATAACGGATGTACTCACCGTCCCACTCTAACGCAATTAAATCTGAGTCTCGAATTAAGCGAATAACTCCGTTTTGGCAATCCATACTCTTATACCACTGATTTAATCAATTCACTTAGCAGCTGCATTTCTTCTTCAGGGCTATTAATCCGTCCTTCTAACCAAGCCATTTTCAGTTCATTTAAAATTTCCCGATAGTGAGGTCCAGGTGAAAGTCCCATTTGCTTTAGCAGTTGCCCGTCTGTATAACATTTGGTCTTCGACCATCTTTCAAAGTAGAATCTAATTTTTTCGACTAGAACACCCTCCTGATCCATAAGCACTAGTGCATAAGCCACAGAAGGTTCAATGTTGTCGAAGTGGGTAACTACCGACAAGTTATCCATCATTGAGAGTTGAACCTTGATGCCCCATAATCGATTCGCTTCCTTCACTTTCTTCCGTAAAGCAGCAGGCAATCGCAGCCGTTCTACAATGTTCAATAGGCTTTGCTGATCTAACCGAGATAGCATGAACATGTAAAAGAGCTCGCGTTGGACACTAATAATAGAAGCATCCAAACTGATGCCAAAATGCCCCGGTTTATAAACCCACAAACGCTGGCTGCGCTCTCTAATCCATCCATCCCATCTCAGATTGGGGTGGATATATTCGAAAATACTTAATTCCTCAAGCCGATCCAACATTGCTACTACATTCTCTTCGATGAAGATCAAATCTAATTCATGTCGAATGCGATCTCCAGATACTCGCGATAATAAATTCCTGGCTTCGAGAATCAGTTGCAGCGTTCGTTCTTCGATTCGGAAGCGAAAACGTTGCTCAAAACGAACCGCTCGCAGGATGCGGGTGGGATCATCGACAAAAGAGAGGGAATGTAAGACTCGAACAACACCCCTCCGAAGGTCACTTAACCCTCCCCAATAATCATGTAATTCACCATAATGGCGTCCATCTAAGCGGATTGCCAATGTATTGATCGTGAAATCCCTCCGGTGTAAATCCAATTTGATGCTACTCGGTTCAACCGT
>CAKZNJ010000612.1 GCA_937129505.1 uncultured Anaerolineae bacterium
GCTCTTCAACTCCTGCTAGGCGTTCTTCACTGCGTCTCTGCGCTTCAGCTAGTTCGGCTAATGCAATTTCCAGACGGTTGACCCGCTCTTCAACTCCCCCAAGACGCTCTTCAACTCCTGCTAGGCGTTCTTCACTGCGTCTCTGCGCTTCAGCTAGTTCGGCTAATGCAATTTCCAGACGGCTGACGCGCTCTTCAACTCCTGCTAGGCGTTCTTCACTGCGTCTCTGTGCTTCAGCTAGTTCGGCTAATGCAATTTCCAGACGGCTGTCACGCTCTTCCCTGCGTCGTTGAGCATCCACAAGCTCACGCACTGCTTGGGGTAAGGTCAGAACATCTTCAGAGAGCAATAATTGACGCAATTCAGCCCGCCATTCAGGATGCTGATAAAGCAGTTCAACTAGCTCACGATACTCGCGAATACTAAACGGCATGTCGTCCTCTCCAATTCAACACAACTATTATACATCGGTGGCTTATTTTGCGAAACATTTGTTTTAGGAATTTACTAAACTTTCAACTATTGACAAGGACCACCATTCAAGTTACGATGACACCCATCGTAAGGTCTTATGATATCGAATACAGTAAAAGCCATTTTAGATAGGCCGTAGTTAGGAGCACAATGTCTGAAATTTCTCTCAATGATTTTTCCCGCCGCTTTCTTTCCCTCGTCATGAATAATACCGTTATTCCAAAGAAACCCTTGGATTTGCATATTCTGCTCTTCTCCGCCGCTCTCGCTTTTCAACCCAACGTCGAGTACACCGAAAAAGCAGTTAACCAACAACTTCAACATTGGTGCCAAATTTTTGGAAAAAATATGGGATTTGATCATGTGAGCCTAAGGCGCGCCTTGGTTGATGAGGGCTACCTCCATCGCGACTCGTCTGGCACGATCTACACCCTTGACGAGAGCGCTGCCCCCTACCAATTCGACCCGCAAATTAATTCCCTTGACTTGGAAGCCCTATTACGGCAAGCCAATGAAGAGAAGGAACGACGTAAACAAGAATTCCTTAACCGCGCCAAAGGAAATATTTGACCATACAAGCAAATCGCTGGAACAAAGACCGTGACCTTTCAATTACCCACTCTCTTGACGCCTCGTTTACTGCTCAGAAATTTTCGTTTGAGCGACGCTGCGCGCGTCTCCCTCTTAGCAGGTGATTATGACATCGCCCAAATGACCAGCTCCATTCCCCATCCGTACGATGAACACCAAGCAATCCAATGGATTCAAAGCCATGAGAGCCAGTTCAACTCCAAAACCGCCATCCATTACGCCATTATCCACCTAGAGCAGAACATCCTAATTGGCGCAATTGGGTTGGAACTTGACCTGCCCAACCAAAGCGCGAAACTAGGCTACTGGATTGGAAAACCCTACTGGAATCAGGGTTTTGCCACGGAAGCCGCCAACTCAATATTAGAATACGCCTTTGGGGAGCTTGGTTTGAGCCGCGTTCAAGCACGCCACATGAAGAAAAACCCTGCTTCTGGACGAGTCATGCAGAAAATTGGCATGACTTATGAAGGTACCCTGCGCCAATCTATTTTCCGCTTTGGAAACTTTCAGGATACCGCCCTTTATAGCATCTTACGTCACGAGTTCATCCAATGAGCAAACACAATAAATCAATCTATATTGTTATCAAGGGTCATCAGCCGGGAGTTTACACCCAGTGGGATGGATCTGATGGAGCGAATGCCCAAGTTGAGGGCTTCGCAGGAGCAGTTTATCGAGGTTTTTACAATCGGGAAGAAGCGGCTAATTGGCTAAAATCTCAACCAAGCCATCTGCTCACTCCGCCTCTTCAGCGATGGTTAAAGGAGCAAAGCAATCAGAACGCCGATACACTGAAGGATCGCGTCCAAGACATTCTGCAGAAGGGTGGCATTGTTATCTTCATTGACGGCTCTTCTTTGGGAAATCCTGGCCGCGGCGGTTACGGAGCACTCATTATCGATAACCAAGGACAGCGAGAAATCAGCGGTGGGTTTCGACGAACCACAAACAACCGCATGGAGCTTTATGCCTGTATTGCGGCTTTAGAAAGCCTACGCCATCCTTCCGCCGTTCTGGTGATCACGGATTCCGCTTATCTATATCGCGCAACATCGGAAGGTTGGCTTAATCGATGGGCAAGGAGTGGTTGGAAAGGTCGTGACGGAAAGCTTGTTGAAAACATTGATCTCTGGCAACGACTCTTCCGCTTATGCCAGACCCTCCCAATTGAATTTTATTGGATCAAAGGGCATAATTCGACAATAGAGAACGAACGTTGTGACCGTCTAGCCACCAGTGCAGCTCAACAGCCGCACCTCCCTGAAGATACAGGCTACCAAAGGCATTCACACGCCCAATCGGAACAGTAAGTGAGAAAACATCGTCTTAATACAAAGCATCCCTTACTCTTCTCTTTTTTGTATAATAAAAGGAGAAAAAATAATGAAGAAAGGAAATTTTTATTTTTGGATTTTGGCCATTATCGCTGTCATCTCCCTAGCCTGTAATTTTCTCGTCCAAATGGTCAATCCTGCGGAGCAAAAATCTAGCCCCGCTGAGCAAACGATGGAACCCCTACCACCAATGATGGCAACCGAAGGATATTTACCTGAAGGGGGTGAACAAGCACCAGCCCAACTACCTCCTGTTCAAGGAGAAGGTTCGATGGCATTGATCCGTCAGTGGGCAAGTGAAGCGCTAGCAAGTTCATCTTACGGCACCGATAGTTGGGCTGCCTTTCAAGCGACAGGTGCTCCTGATACACCCGAGTGCGGGGATTACTATACTGCCTGGGCAAGCTCAAATTCCGATACACAGGAGTGGCTCATCCTTTATTATCCCCAAATAGTGTACGCTGTCGAAGTGAATATTGTTCAGACCTATCATCCCGATCAAGTTGTATCTGTTGATCTCATTGATATAGACGGGAACTTTATTAACGTTTATACGGCTCAACCCCGTGTAATTGAGAATCCTTGCCCTTATGCTCTGAGCATTCCCACGGCATTCAGTGGAGTGCTGGCACAAGGTGTCCGTATCCATATAGACCAATCCATCCTCAATATTGGCTGGAACGAGATTGACGCAGTTGAGCTGGTCGGCGCTCCTGGCGAAGGCACTCCGACGCGTCCGACCATCCCGTAAAGGAGCAGACCTACTGAATCATGCGAAACCGCCACCTGGTCCAATTTAGTCTGAGTGTTTTTGTTCTATTAGTGCTGGGGGGATTTCTCTATCAAATCCCCCCGATTCATGACCGTCTCGCATGGCGCATTCATGAGCTGACTGTTTTCGTCAAAGGTATGATTTCCCCGCCGGAGAAGATCGCCTTCGTACCCGCCCAACAACAAATCGAAGCTATTGTAAGCGCCACCTTACAAGCTGTTCAGACCCGCACTCCGACACCAACCCAAACCGCTACCCTTCCTATTCCACAGACACCCCAACCAACTGCGACCCCTACGTTGACACCCACACCGTTGCCACACAAAATCTCTCTCAGCGGCGTGCGTTACATGGATCAACACGGGCTGTGGAACTATTGTGCACCGGCGAATTTAGCTATGGCGTTGTCCTTTTGGGGTTGGCAAGGCGATCGCTTGGACACCGGCAAATGGCTCAAGCCCTACAGCAAAGACAAAAATGTGATGCCTTACGAAATGGCTGCCTACGTGAACGAACAAACCGATTTAAAAGCTATCGTCCGAGTAGGTAGCAGCCTTGAATTGGTCAAAACCCTAGTCGCCAATGGCTTCCCCGTTCTAGCCGAAAAGGGGGCATGGATTCGCGATTTCACGGGGGTGGTAAGCTGGATGGGGCATTATTCGGTGATAACCGGTTATGATGATCCTTCCCAACAGTTGATCACCCAAGATTCTTATTTCACACCGGATTACCTTGTCCCTTATGATAAATTTATCCGTGAATGGCGATCGTTCAACTACACCTACATCCTAATTTATCCCGGTGATCAAGAAGCCCTTATCCAGAGTCTGCTTGGTGCGGATTGGGATAAAACTACTAACGCCCTAAACGCCGCCCAATTGGCTTCGGATGAAATCTTTGCTCTTGAAGGCGTAGATAAGTTCTTTGCTTGGTTCAATAGGGGCACCAATTTGAAAGAAGTGCAGGATTATGGTGGCGCGGCACAAGCGTACGATCAAGCCTTTGCGATTTACAATTCCCTGCCTGAGGATCGTGCCGTTCGTCCCTACCGTATTCTATGGTACCAAACCGGTCCCTATTTTGCCTATTATTACGTCGGGCGATATTACGATGTATTGAATTTAGCAACTACCGCTATCAATGCTGCCCTTGACGAGCCCGCCATCGAAGAAAGTTTTTA
>CAKZNJ010000613.1 GCA_937129505.1 uncultured Anaerolineae bacterium
CTGATGTTCAACAGACGATTCGAGAGCAGGAGCTTGACCGCTGTACTCCTTGCCCCATAGCAAGACGGGGTCAGCAGGCACAGCCTTGGTTTCAATGCCTTGGGCAATCTGGCGCAGGGCACGGGCGACACACACCCGCACCATTTCATAACGATAGTCGGCTGAGCTGCGCACGTCATCAATCGGTCGCGCCGCCTCCTGTGTTAGGCAGCTTACCTCTTCGATCACAGCCTCGCTCAGCGTTTTACCGACCAAAGCCTCTTCGGCTTTCGCGGCATGGACAATGACGGGCGCCACTGCGCCGAGGGTGATAGCCGCTTTTTCAATGCGTCGTTCGGGAAGCGGCTTCGCTTCATCTTCTTCAAAGGTGAGCAGGACAGCAGCATTGACCACCGAGATCGCTTGCGCCTTGCGCAGCCCCAGCTTAATAAACGTGCCTCGTTGGTTGGGTTTCAGGGCAGGGAAAGCAATGTCCACAAGGAGCTCTTCGGGGCGCATCACAGTTTGGCGCACCCCGCGATAAAATTCGCTCAAGGGGACAACGCGCTCGCCTTGGGTGGAGAGCAACGTCACCTTTGCGTCCATTGCCATCAAAGGCGGGATGGTGTCGTTGGCCGGGGAAGCGGTGATCAGGTTTCCCGCGACGGTGCCGCGATTGCGAATCTGAGGCGCGCCTACTTCCCAAGCGGCAGCTACTAAGGGGAAGGCGCGCTCATATAACAACTTTGAGGCAACGCAGTGGTTATGCGTGACCATTGGACCAAGATGGATGACTTCATCTTCATCCAGAACAATCTTATCCAAATCTGGAACACGGGTGATGTCAATTAACGTATCAATGCCACGCCGCACTTGGCGCTCGATTTCAATGATCAGATCGGTCGCGCCAGCCACAATGCGCGCCCGTTCCTTCTTTTCATTAAGGATTTGGGCGGCTTCTTCTAATGAGGTTACACTGTGATATTCATGCCACATTGCTCACTCCGTTTCTATGGATTTTTCCGCTACCTTTAAGCTCATTCTTCCGCCGTGACCTCCATTGCGCAGCATAATAATCTCTGCCAAGATGCTGACAGCAATTTCTTCGGGTGTTTCGGCATTTAATTCTAATCCCATTGGTGAAATTACGCGATCGAGAATATCTTTTTTAATCCCTTTCTCAAGGAGAGCTTTGCGGGTGCTTGCCCAGCGGCGCCTCGAACCGATTACCCCAATGTAGGCAGCAGGGCTTTCTAAGAGAGCCGGCAGACCAGCCACATCTAAGTCAGCCCCGCGAGTGGTAAGCACCAGATAATGCCACGGGGTGATTTCCATGCGCTGAGGCAACTCTGGAAGGGGACAAAGGTGATATTCATCCGCCGCAGGGATGAAATCGGGATTGCAGAACTCCGGGCGGTCATCCCATACCGCAACGCGAAAACCCAACCAACGCCCAAGAAAAGCCACTGCCTTGCCGACATGCCCTGCTCCAATAACGACCAAAGTCGGTTTGGGATTAATCGGTTCAACGTAAATCTCCACTTGTCCTCCACACACCCCCGGATCGCCTCGTGCCGGGTCGGTCATGCTATAGGAAAGAAAGCGCGGCTGTCCTTCTTGAATAGCTTGTTTGGCTTCTTCGATCACGCGCCGCTCCATCTCGCCGCCGCCCACCGTCCCCAAGATGCTCCCATCGGGATAGACCAGCATTTTGCTGCTGGCGCGGCGTGGGGTTGAACCTTGGCTGCGCACTACAGTGCAGAGCGCAGCAGGGCGATTTTGACGCTCAACCTCGACAATGGCTTGGTAAATGCTCATCATGCTCCCTGCTCCTGACGCATCGCCTGCAAAGCCCGCCAGACCTTCTCCGGTGTAATGGGATTGTCATCAATGTTTACCCCACAGGCATCGAACACGGCATTCCCCACTGCCGGTGCCACACCATCCATCGGGATTTCCGCCACTGCTTTGACGCCAAAGGGATGAGAAGGTTCGAAGGTTTCAACGAAAATCGTTTCTAAGTCGGGCATCTCATGGGCTTGAAAGACGTGGTAATGGCGCAGATCTCGTTCGCGCGCCCGCCCCTGCTCATCGTAACACATCTCTTCGCATACCGCGTAGCCCAACGCTTGGGTCATCCCCCCTTCAATTTGGCCAGATGCCGTCACCGGGTTGACAATGACGCCGCTGTCCACAGCCATGACCAGTTTATCCACCGTCACCTGCCCCGTCTCAACGTCCACGGTCACTTCGGCGAATTGAGCTGCAAAAGGCGGCGGCGAGACGGG
>CAKZNJ010000614.1 GCA_937129505.1 uncultured Anaerolineae bacterium
CCTAACAAAAGTTGAATTTAACCAACCGCCCATGCAATCTATACTCCTTGCATCGGAATTTCAGATCACCCTTTTGGATCATTACCCCGATTTAACCCTTTGCGTCGAAAATCTGCTCCAAAAACCGACCCTTTTGATTGAACGGAAGGGAAAACCATGGGACCTTCGTCCACTCATCATTTCAATTGAAATCCTTCCTGATGAGGTTACAAGGTTACAACAGTTGCACACCCTTCTTAAAACAAATCCAACGGAACATGCTCGTCCCGACCAATTGCTTCAAGCAATGGGAATCCCCCCTGAAAGAGCCCTCTTTCACCGTCTTAGATTGCATTTCCGGGACAACGGTTCTACTGCTGAGAGGTGAGGTAGATGTCATTTCTTCTTTCTCTTTTCTTGGGTTTCGTCCCTATGTTGATCAACGCCGCCTGGGTTTACTGGCTCGACCGCTTTGAACAAGAGCCAAAACGGTTATTAGGCTTTGTGTTCCTATGGGGAGCGTTTGTAGCTGCAGCCGGGGCATTAATTTTTAACACCATTTGGGAAGCCGGTTTATTTATCTTAACCAACTCCGAACGTCTATCTTCATTAACTACTTATGTCATCTCAGCACCCATCGTGGAGGAATTTCTAAAAGGACTCGCTGTCCTTTTCATATTCCTACTTTATCGCCATGAGTTCGACTCCATCATGGATGGCATCGTATACGCAGCGATCACAGCGTTAGGATTTGCAGCTACTGAAAACACCCTCTACATTTACGAAAAGGGATACTTAACCGATGGTTACTCTGGGCTCTTCGCCCTGGCTTTTATCCGTGTTGTCATTGTCGGATGGCAGCATCCTTTTTATACCGCTTTTATCGGCATCGGTTTGGCAGTCGCTCGCTTATCTCGATCATCGTTTGGGCAATTTTCAGCACCAATCCTCGGGTTCTCTGCGGCAGTTTTTACCCACTCTTTGCATAATTTGATCAGTTCGATTAACCCTAGCATCCAAACATGCCTGCTAGGCACACTGATTGATTGGTCAGGTTGGCTAGCGATGTTCCTTTTTGTTCTCTATACGGTACACCGAGAACGCCAATTGCTCATAACTTTCCTTAAGGAAGAAGTAGACTTAGGCACATTGACCGAAGCCCAGCTTTATCAAGCAGCGTCCTTCACTCATCGAATATTCGATCCGCTGGTCAACCTTTTTGGGGGTCGCTACTCGTTAGTCCGCCGTTTTTATCAGATCTGTGGGGAATTAGCCCATAAAAAAGCTCAATATGCCCAGCTTGGAAATGAGATAGATAATCAAAAAAGGATCGAAGCATACCGCACCGAACTAGCCACCGTTTCGCGTTTGTTATCTGGCTAAAAGATGGTAAAATTTTGCGTGCGCCCCCATAGCTCAGTGGATAGAGCGTTGCCCTCCGGAGGCAGAGACCCGCGTTCGAGTCGCGGTGGGGGCATTCTTCCTGTACAGTTTTTGCGCTTGAATATATTTATAAACCGACTCCGGCAAAAAATAACGAAACGGTAAACCCCTTTCAACCCGTTGACGGATTTCACGCGAAGAAATATCAAAGCGGGGTGCATTCAAGAAAATCACCTTCTGTTGGATACCGGGTAGTTTTTCTTCAAGAGCACAATAGGACGCCTCATTGATTGCGCGTTGCATTACTCCAATTCCGTCACAACGCATTAAAAAAAGTTCTGGTTGATACCAATGAGGTAAATCGCAGAGGGAGTCCCAACCCATGAGATAATATATCCTTGCTTCAGGATAGCTTCCTCGAAGGATGAGTAAAGAATCAACGGCATAGTGAGGCGGCGAGCGATCTATATCCACAGAAGAGATAGAAAAATGGGTATTATCTCGGATAGCAAGCTCAAGCATTTTCAAGCGGTGGTCTAATGGAGTAATGTCTATATCCGTCTTATGGGGTGGAAAGGGTGTTATCAGAAATAAAACCAGATCCAACTCCAACTGGATAAACGCCTCCTCAGCTAAGATTAAATGCCCCAGATGAGGAGGATCGAATGTCCCACCTAAGATTCCTATCCTGGTCAGGGGAAAACTCACTCGATCCACTCCAATTCAAAATCCCCGATGAAAACAGTGTCCCCTTCTTGGACTCCAGCCTTCCGTAATCCGTCCTCTACCCCTAACGCCTGCAGAATCTTCTGAAATCTTCTCACCGATTGAGGGTATTCCCAGTAGGTCATTGCAGCAGCCCTTTCGATTGCCTCTCCGACAACACGCCAGCCCTCTGGCGTTTGGACAATTTCAAATTCGCGAGGGTCTTTAGCAACTCGGTAAATAGGAATTTCCTCACATACCAATCCCTCTTCCATCCCTGATTGCAGCAACTTCGCCACATGAAAGAGCATTTCACGGATACTTTCACCTGTCAACCCCGATATCAGCCATACTCTCTCAATGCCGCCCTGCTCAAGCAGTTTTTGCTGCAAAACTGGTGCTTTTTCCCGCACTTCAGGTAAATCAATTTTATTGATTGCGACCACCTGCGGCTTCTTTTTCAAGTTGGGATCAAACAAGGCTAGCTCGGTGTTAATCTGATGGAAATCAGCAACAGGGTCTTCTGAAAGTCCGTCCAACAGATGGATTAACACTTTCGTCCTTTGAATGTGCTTCAAGAAATCTACCCCTAAACCTACGCCTCGATGAGCGCCTTCCAATAAGCCGGGCACATCTGCTAAGGTCAACGTCAAATCATCATCTAGGACAACAACACCCAAATTAGGCTCTAGCGTAGTAAACGGATAAGGGGCAATTTTCGGCTTGGCGTTTGTCACTCTGGCTAGAAGAGTAGATTTTCCGGCATTAGGAATACCGACGATGCCAACGTCTGCGATCAATTTTAATTCTAGCCGCAGTCTAATTTCCTCCGCGGGTTCGCCCCTTTCGGCAATGCGAGGGGCTTGGCGCACTGGGGTCGCAAAATGTGTATTTCCCCGCCCGCCACGGCCACCGCGAGCGACCACCAACCGCTGACCCTTTTCTGTTAGATCACCTAGCAGCTCTCCGCTGTTTGCATTGTAAACCAAGGTGCCGGGTGGCACTTGGATAATGAGGTCTTCTCCAGATTTACCCGTCATGTTTTGTTTACCACCTGGCGCACCATCCTGAGCTTTGAAGGTCTTTTTTTGTCGAAAGTGAAATAAAGTATTTAAAACCGGATTCACTTCCAGAATAACGTCTCCCCCTTTACCTCCATCACCGCCATCAGGGCCTCCAAAGGGAATATATTTTTCGCGCCGAAAATGGACAACGCCATCCCCTCCTTTGCCGGCTTTCACATAAATTAGTGCTTCATCGATAAACATAGTTTGTCAAGTATCAATAAAAATGGTCGTTCAAATGAGTTTGAAATCAAAGCTATCCACCATGTAAGATTGAAGGTGTTCATTATGGATTATACCATCCTGATAAATCCGACTCTATCTGCGCTCAATTTGTGAAACTCTTGTGTGAAAATGCACAATCAAAACGATTTTATGATAAAATTTATCTAAATCTATTCACTCATTGGTCACGAACGCACAAATACCTTTGGAGGAGAGAAAAATGACACACCGAACCATCCCAGACATCGTCATTGGCCGCCTACCTCAATATCTCCGTTCTTTGCAGAGAATGGAAAATGAAAATCGCTTGATCACCTCCTCTCAAGAACTAGCCGAACGATTGGGGATCTCTGCCGCCCAGATACGCAAAGACCTTTCGCTTTTTGGCGAATTTGGCAAACAAGGTACCGGTTACGATATCCATTTTTTAATCGAGAAATTACGGGCGATTCTGAAAGTTGATCGCGTTTGGGATATTGTTGTCGTAGGTGCAGGAGACATAGGCAGCGCGCTTGCCAGATATCAAGGCTTTACCAATCGGGGCTTTCGTGTAACCATGCTTTTCGACAAAGACCCTTCCAAGATTGGCATGAAAATCGGCAACTTTATCGTCCAAGATATTCAATTCCTGAGCCAAGCTGTCGAGCAAGCAGGTATTAAGATCGGCATGATCGCTGTTCCCAGTGCAGAAGCTCAAGCTGTTGCCAATCAATTGATAAAAGGGGGAGTCAGAGCAATCTTGAATTATGCTCCGATCAGCATCAATGTCCCGCCTTACGTCCGAGTCCAATATATTGACCCGGTTATCCACTTACAACGAATGACTTATTATCTCGATTGAATTCAATCGTTGCTAAACAGAGAGTAAACTTCTCCGCAGCACTGGCACCATCTTAATTCCCCGCGCTGCACCTTCAGCGACCGCTGTTTTTGGGTTATCCACCAAGTATGTGGGCACGCCAAGTTCTTTTGTTAACAGACGGTCTAATCCTCGTAAAAGGGCTAACCCGCCGGTCATAGCGATGCCGCGATCAATAATATCTGCTACCAACTCGGGAGGGGTTTTCTCCAGCACGCGCCGAGCTGTCTCGATAATATCTTTCAGTGGTTCTTGAACGGCTTCTACGATCTCACCTGTCGTCAGGGTTATCCCGCGTGGTAAACCGTTCACTTGATCTTGCCCTTGGATATCCATCTGCTCTTCCTGATCCACAGGAATGGCGGCCCCGATCTTTATCTTCAATTGCTCAGCTGTTAAGGGGCCGATGATCAAGCCGTACTTTTTCCGCACATAGGAAATAATCGCTTCATCAAGCGCCAATCCCCCCGAACGCATTGTTTCGGCTGCCACAATCCCATACATCGCAATGACCGCTGCCTGCGTAACCCCTCCTCCCAGACACAAGATCATATTGCCACTGGGAGTGCCAATAGGCATCTCTGCGCCAATGGCAGCAGCGAGCGGCTGCTGGATCAAATAGGCTTCGCGACTGCCGGCTTCCAAAACAGCCTCATGAACAGCCCTACTTTCCACGCTGGTAACACCATACGGT
>CAKZNJ010000615.1 GCA_937129505.1 uncultured Anaerolineae bacterium
GATGTGCCGGGAAAAGAGTGAGCGATGAAAAGGTGATAGTTGTTACGATCGCAGCGGAGAAAAGCGCTTGCCTCGAGGTAATCGCCCTGCGCAGAATGGCTGCCGTCCCGATGCCAGAGAGAACGCTAATGGCCAGCGTAGTGACCAGTAAATATCGAGCTGGGACGCGAAACTGATTAAGTCCAGGCGTTAGGTAAATCAGGCGAATAAGAGGCGTAGCGTCCCCAAGAGCTAAAAGAAGGGAGATGACGCCTGCGCCTAGCCAGAACCAGGTCAACCTTTCGCGGAAGACGGCAGCGGCCAAAACACCAAGCATCAATGGAAGGAAGCCGACGTATCCAACCATCTCTGTTACGGCCCATGCAGTCGAGGACGATGGCCAGGCACCGAAGTATGGTTTGTTATACAAGGGGGCCAGTGAACCGCCATAAAGATAAGGGAAAAAAAGTGTTGGCAGTTGATCGAGTGGAAAAGAATACGATACAAAAAACTGAAAATCGAGTTGTGCGCGTAAGCTCAAAGCTGCGAGTTCGTTCGTTGGGACGAGTTGAATAGCCGCTGCACCGCAGCCGAGCAGCAGTATAAGGAGCGATTGTGAGTAGTAGCTTAGCTTTCCGACGGGAGCTCCCCACCCACCAAAGATCAAATAGAAAACGCTGAGCGCAAGTGCATAAAAGAAGATTTGTGGATGTCCCGCGAGGAGACAACAAGCACATGACATTGCGCCGATGGCTACCCACTTCGGACTAATTTGAGTTCTGATCTTCTCCAAAGCTGTGAGGATAAGCGGCACCCATGATGCTGAGTGGATCATTGTCGTATGTCCTAAATGCGCGATCATGAAGCCGCTCATCGAATAGGTGACGCCGCTTACCAGACCGGCCCAATGCGAGCTGGTTATGGTGCGAACGTAGTAATAGGTGAAAAAACCTGCTAGGACATAAGCCGCAATGACGTAGAGGTTCCAACCAGCGGCAGTACGCGGAAGTAAGAATGAGATCGGGTACCAAAAGGACGCTTGGATGTCAGCCGCGATTGGGAAGCCTGCGGCCACGAGCGGATCCCAAAGTTGTTTCGGGGCAAAGAAATTGGGCAAATAATAGATCAAGCCGTCGCCGGGAGCGAGAAGTTTGTGGCGGAATATTACCGGAGCGAAGAAACTGCAGAAAAGACAGACAAAGAAAAAGAAGGGAAGTGCGAGGCGCAAACGAGCAATGAGAATTCCAACAATGAACCTCATTTTTTGCAAGCTATAACGTAAATGATGTCGTAAAGATTAAGGTACAAACCGAAGTCGGGAATTCGCAGTTTGCCTAGTGCAGCATACAAATCTGGTCTCTTCCAGCTTAACAGAACGACGTTGTGAATCATTCGTCTGAAGCTTCGATAATAGCCGCAGTATTGAGCACGAACGACTTTGAAGCCGTGCCGTTCTAGGAGTGTCGACAGGCTCTTTCTGGAAAAGTAGTGCAGGTGGGATGGCGGGTGGATCATCCTCCAGCGCGATCTTCGCAAACGGGCGTTCAGGCTCTCAATATCGCCCGTGGTAATGGCTAGCAAAGCTCCATGATGAGTTGCGCGGCTTATTTTTTCGATGTGTCTTTGCGGTTCAAGCAAGTGCTCAATCGTGTCCCACAAACAGACGACATCAAAGGTCTGACCTCCGAGATCTAGATCGAGAAAATCTACGCAGAGCGCATTCAATCCGAATACCTTGCGCGCGTGTTCGACCGCATCTTCAGCGATGTCGATCCCTGTCACGGATTTGAAATCGTTGCGGACGAGATCGAGGAAGATGCCGTAACCACAACCGATCTCAAGTAATTTCTGATGCCTAGTCGGGTCGAGCAGTTCGCTCATGATCTTCATCCGTAAGCGAAAGTTCTTTCGAAACGAGGCGGCTTCTGCTAGGTGGTTCTCATATTCGCCTCCAGTGAAATAGCCGGCGTTGTATAAGGTGCGCAATTGTTCCTTGGACATATCGATCCCGTAGCGGCAATGACCACAGTCAAGGCATCTTATCAAGTCTGAGTGCCATCGACGTAGCCTTGTCCCTGCGCACGCTATGCAACGTCGTTCGTCATCCGATGTCGGATTGTCCTTCAATGGGTGAATCATCAAAAGAGCTTTTCTTCTTCAATGAATCTAGGACGTGATTTGACTTCTTGGTAGATACGACCGAGATATTCGCCAATGAGTCCCAAGAAGATAAGTTGTATTCCGCCTATAAAATAGATAGCTATCACTATGGATGCCCATCCGGGAACTGCTTTCCCGCGTATAAAGCTAAATATGGCGAAGACGATCATAGCGCAGCTAAACAAAAAGACCATCGTTCCAATTACTGCTGCCAGTCTTAGTGGTAATATGCTGAAGGATGTAATGCCGCTTAGAGCCAGAGAGCACATTTTTAGAAAGGAAAATTTCGACTCGCCGCGAGATCTCTTGTGAGTTTGATAGTACACCTTATCGGCTTTGAATCCCATGTTCGGAAATATTCCGCGCAGAAACAGGTTGTACTCCCCGTATGTTGCGAGCGCATCCAGTGCTTTACGTGAAACGAGGCGGTAATCGGCATGATTTTCGATGATGTCAGTTCCGAGGAATTTCATCAGTTTATAGAAAAAAGCGGCTGTGGCTCTTTTCAACAACGGGTCGGTTTTCCGATCTATGCGCACCCCATAGACTATCTCCGCGCCTTGTTCGTATTTCTCAAGGAAGTCGGGTATCGCTTGTGCATCTTGTTGTAGGTCAGCGTCTATGGAAAGCGCGCAATCGACTTTTTCTCTCACAGAAAGCAGCCCAGCGAGAAGAGCGGTTTGACTGCCTACATTCCGTGTTAGTTTTAATCCTTTGAAACGAGCAGGGTTGCGCTGGTGAAGATTAAAGATAACCCGCCAGGTCTCATCAGTGCTTCCGTCATCAACGAAAAAGACGAAACTCGCCGCAGAGATGCGATCATTGTTTATCATCTCTTGCAGCTTAACAGACAATTTCTCAGCAGACTCTTCCAGCAAAAGAGCCTCGTTATAACATGGCACCACGATGGCGAGAATTGGGTGCAATGGTCGCATAGACTGGAATGAGAAATTTCGGCTGTTATCTTCTCCCTGAGAGTTCATTGTCAGATTCCACACCCTAGATGGCTCTCTTCCATGCGCTCTATGATTCTGTCTAGCTTGGGCCAGATAGCTTCTGGGGCGAATTCTTTTCGTCTCTGCCTTTGTGCCACCAAAACGCGCTCTCTTATGGATTGATCTGAGATGAGAAGTTTCGCTAGCGCAGCTACTTCCGTAAGCTCTTTTTTGTCGTCGAAGAGTACGCCCGCCTCGGCAACCGTCTCGCTGACAGCAGAACTTTTGAAAGCTAGAACTGGCACATCGAACCACATCGCCTCGATAAGGGGAACGCAAAAGCCTTCATGCTCGCTGAATGACCAAAAAAGATGAGCTGATCTATAGTAGCTCATCAATTGAGAGTCGGTTATATGCCCTGTCAAAATCACGTCTTTGGTCAATCCCAACTCAAAGATTCTCCTCTTGACCCTTTGAAAGTAAGGGTCAAAGTCTTTGCCTGCGCCGGCGAGTATCAGACGAGAATCACCGTCGAGCTTTCTGTAGTGGGCGAAAGCTTCAACAACCTGATCTTGACACTTGTTGGGAGAGATGCGTCCGACGAACAATATGTTCGTCTTCCCATCCTGAAGCTGTTTAAGTAGTTCTTCATCTTCCTTTATCTTCCATCTGTCTGGATTCACTATGATGGGTAGAACCTCTGGTGCAGTGAATCCTGCCTCGACTAGGTCGTTTACGTTGAAGGTCGAATCCCCTGCCGAGATAGGAAAATGCTTGGCGAGACGAGGTAAGTTCTTTCGCCCTATTTCTAACAGCCAAGCCATACCTGGGCGGTAAGGCGCGAAAAAATCTGGTGGTGTGATGTTATGGTATACGAAACACTTAGACCCACGGTATGATAGCGCATGCGCGGTTATTTCCGATCCTATCGAGTGGTGGTAGATAATCCCTTCCTGATCTTCATCCAAGCATTCCAGGGTGAATACTCGACCTTCACTGCGCATGGGTTCCTGAAGGTTTATAACGAATATTTCCGAGTGGTATCCGAGATGACGCAGCCGGTCTCGGATAGCGAGCATTTGGTTGGATATTGCGTCACCGTAAGCTAGATCGGGCGACAGTTGATGAATAGCCTTCAGTCGCCGCCCCCTCACCGAAGGGATGTTGACCGCAGCTGTAGTCGTTTCCAGTGCTTTCTCGTAACGATCCATCACCTGCTCCCAATGGCAATTCACAGCAACGTATTGGCGCCCTCGCTCCCCGATTCGCTGAAGAATCTGTGGTGGGGTAAAAGCTACTCGAACGAGAATTTTGAGCCAATCACTTTCGCTCAGCGCCAACCAGCCGCCGCCGGATTCCTCAACCGCCAGCGCGGTTGCCAAGCAATGACCATTCACCACAACGGGCTTAGCTTGACTCCAAGCTTCCATCATAGACCGAGAGAAACTCTCATTCTGGCTGGGTTGAAAGAGCGCTATGCAGCGTTTGAGAAGAGCGGCTTTGGTCAGTTCGTCTACCCAACCTAAGTCGAGCACTCCTTCCGGCAACTTTCCCTCCGGTGGGTGCCCCGGGCCTACGAGAACCAACTTCAGATCTGAACGAGGGTACATGCGTTTAAAACTTTCGAATGCTTTTAGAAGCACAGGAACGTTTTTGGTAGCGCTTCGTCGACCGAGGTAAAGGACGAAAGGAGCATTGTTCAGTTCGGTTGAGAGGATCTCGTCAGCTAGGTCGGCGGGGAATTCTTGTACACTGATCTCTTCTCCGACGACTTTCGACTTACCAAAGATGGCCGGTCCGTAGAGACGCACGGCCAACTCGAATTCTCCCTCTGAGT
>CAKZNJ010000616.1 GCA_937129505.1 uncultured Anaerolineae bacterium
TGCCGGTTGCCACTGGTACTCCCGCCGCACCGCAAGCGATTAGCCAGCCGATTATCGAGAATCAACGTCTTTACGAAGCCCTGGACGCTTATCTCTCTGCCCTGCCGGTTGATAAAGGCTTCTACACCGTAAAGGCTGACAAATTGAATGAGGACCTCGCCAGCGGCGCGGAACTGACTCTGATAGATGTCCGCACCGAGAAGGAACACCAGAGCGGTTACATTGAGGGTTCAGTCAATCTGCCGCTAGAGACCATCTTATCCAATTTAGACCAACTGCCCGATAAAGACGCTCCCATTGTGGTCTTCTGTGCTTCGGGTCATCGCGGCGCAGTTGTGACGATGGCTTTGCGCATGATGGGCTACACCAATGTCGTCAATTTAGCCGGCGGCATCAACGCCTGGAAAGCAGCTCAGCTACCGCTGGTAGGCGCCGCTGTGGATTGGATGTCGCTTTGGACAGAATTCCTGACGAACTTACCAGCAGATCAGGGATACTACACCATCAGCGCTCAAGCGTTGAATGAAGCCCTGATGGCTGAGCCGCCCTTCCTCCTGGATGTGCGCGAAGCGGCCGAGCTGGAAAAGGATGGCTACATCGCTGGTGCTGTCAATATTCCCGCTCGGGAAGTGCTGAAGAACTTGGATAAACTACCTGCTCAAGAGCAGAAGATCGTCATCTATTGTGCTAGCGGTCATCGCGGCGCCTTGGTAATGGCTGCACTGCGCTTCTTGGGTTGGAAGGATGTGGTCAATCTAGCGGGCGGCTTGAATGGCTGGAAGAAAGCTGAATTTGCCGTTGAAATGGGTGTTCCCGAAGCTCCCGCTGCCGGCAGCGCCCCGGCTGTGGATGCCCAAAAGCTGGCTGATTTGAATGCCTTTTTAGCCGCCTTGCCCGAAGGCTTTTACACGGTCAAACCGGCCGACTTCAACACCGAGTTAGCCTCTGCAGCGGATGCCCTGACGATCGTTGACGTTCGCACCCCCGAAGAATTTGCCGAAGGCCATATCGAAGGCAGTGTGAATATCCCCGTCAATGAATTCATGGCAAACTTGTCCCAGTTGCCGGATAAGAACGCCAAGATTGTGGTGCTGTGCAAGTCTGGACATCGCGGCGCATTGGTGCTGATGGCGCTGCGGATGCTAGGTTACACCGACGTGCGTAATCTGGCTGGTGGTATTAACGGTTGGGTGGCAGCAGAATTGCCATTGGTAAAATAGCCTCCTTGCCTTAAGGGTCTGTGCCCGGCTTCCAAAGTCATACCGACTTTGGAAGCCTTTTTATTGGCAGAAGGGCGAAATTTCTAGGGGTTGTCCTTTGCTTGCTTCCCGCCGGAGGGATAACGCCCCTTGCAGGCAAGCGTCTATACACACGCCACACCCCATACAACGGTCGAAGTCAATAACAGCGCCGCTTTCTTGCAGAGAGATTGCCTGAAAGGGACAGCGCTCGCTACATGCCCCACAGCTAAAGCATAACTCGCTATCTACCTCGCAGATATAACCCGAAGAAGCCAGCATCGGCGTGCCATGTTGGTGAGCCTGCATTGCCCCACAGCAGCAGGAACAGCAGTTGCAAATGGCATAATAACGCCCCAGCATGGCATCCTTAAAAAAGGCATGGTGCACATGCCCGCGTTCATGTTCGGCTTGTAAGATAGCCACCGCTTCCTGCGGCGTGATCCAGCGGGCGCGCTGCGGATGGTGTTCGATCACAAAACTGGCAAAGGGCTCGCCTACTACTAAACAGACATCCAAAGGGAGACAAGGGTCGGAGCGGGCTGAGCGGCAGGGGCACTCTAATGCTACAATGTGATCGGGTTGCTGCAAGATGATGTCGCGGGCGCGGGGATAGGGGATTACTTTCTCTAAGTTGGTTATCTTGATCTCTTGGTTGATGGTAATGAGTTGAGTGGCTGCTTGCACAGGCAGTACTTTGCCATGGTAGCCGTCGGCAACGCTGGATGTTGGGCGAGTTTCGCCGCCCGTTGTGTTAGCTCTGTCAGTGAGAAGGCGCGCCTTTTTGCGCAGGAAGGTGTAGAGCCGCGCCAGTGGATGTTCCCCAACCCCAATTGCAATATACTGATAGATCCAGCGCCCGTAGATCATCCCATGTAGCCAATCTAAAAGGCTGTAATGAGGCTGCCGAAGGGCTTCTTTAGTAAATTGAATGGTGGACTGGGAAATCAAGCGCGGCAGATTGGTAGTTTTCTTCATGGCGGAGTCTCGAAAATGGCGTATCAATATCAAATCTATCCAGATATAGTGTATCATTAATCGGCGCTGGATTTTCCAGAAAGCGCCTAGCTTGGGAAGTTAATTCTCACCTTCCGTCAAAGGTACGCAGGATGAGCAAAGCCATTTCCACTAGCTTGCAGATACCTCGCCAACAGGGGTGTTACATTTTGGTGCTTGCCCTGCTAGAAGATGAGTCGATCGTGGTTGGCAAGTTAGGTGCGTTTCGCTTTCAGAAAGGATATTATCTTTACGTGGGTAGTGCTCTTGGGGAAAGCGGATTGGCTGGCCGAATCAGGCATCACTTGCAGCCGGGCAAGCTACATTGGCATATTGATTACTTGCGCGCAGCAGCCCAACTGGTGGAGATTTGGATCAGCGATACGCGCCAACGGAAAGAGTGCAATTGGGCAGAACGGCTCGCTGCTTTCCTGCCGCTAAGCCGCCCTTACATCGGCTTTGGCTCATCGGATTGCCGCTGTATTTCCCATCTTTTTTATTGTCCTTCGGCTGCGGCGTTAGATCAGCTTCGTCGCACCGTTCAAGAGCAAGGGATGAAGGGCATCTGTCAATCGAGCGATTAGATTTTTCTCTGCTGAGAAAAGCGCAGCGCCACCTTTTGCCCAAGCGCGGGCAAATTTTCCCTGTTGGGATGCAGGATGAGGACAGGCAGTCAAAGCTCAGCAGCTAAGTGAGTGAATGCCACCCTCAGTGCAGTATCGCAACATTGGTATGCCACTGCCGGACAACTATCCTGCTGAGAGATTGTTCAGGGACGGTTGAGTTTCCAGATGATGTTCAAGCCATCCAAAGTCAACCAAGGAGCGATAATTTGTAAAACTGAAGTCTCGCGGGCAATCACTTCCGCTAAGCCCCCGGTGGCGATCACTTTCATTTTCTCACCGAGCTCAATTCGAAAACGAGCAACCATCCCTTCTACCAGAGCGACATAGCCGAAGATCAAACCCGATTGCATGGCGTGAATGGTGTTCTTGCCGATGACATTTGGCGGGCGTTGAAGGTCGACGCGAGGTAATTTTGCCGTGCGGATAAACAGAGCTTCCGCGGCGATTCCAATGCCCGGTGCAATCGCCCCACCCAGATAATCGCCCTCTTCCGAGATGGCGTCGAAGGTGGTCGCTGTGCCGAAATCGACCACGCAAGCGGGTCCACCATAGAGGCGCTGTACAGCCGCCGCATCCACGATGCGATCGGCGCCGACCGCGCGCGGGTCCTCATAACGAATGCGCACCCCCGTTTTGACTCCTGCATCTACCACCAATGGATCGAGATTCAGGTAGCGACGGCAGGCTTCGACAATTCGCCCGGTCACCGGCGGAACGACTGAGGCAAGGCAGATGCCGCGTATCTCTTCAACCACTATACCGGCATGTTGAAAGAATGAGATGAATTGCAATCCATATTCATCCGGCATGCGTTCGTGATCGGTAGCCAAGCGCCAGCGTGGACCGAGACGGTCTTCTTGGTATACGCCGAAGGTAATGTTGGTGTTGCCAATGTCAATTGCAATAAGCATGAGACCTCCTTAGGATGTAGTAAGTGAACTTACAATTCACCCCCGATCACTAGATTGTCGATTAAGCGGGTTTGACCGATAAAGACTGCTAAAGATAGCAAGGCTGTGCCTTCTATCTCCCCTTGCCATTCTTGCAGGTCGTCCATTTTGGCACACGAGACATACTGCGGTTGCGCTAACGGTTCTGCCGCCAAAACAGATTGCATCCGTTGACGGAGCTGTTCGGCGTTGCGTTCGCCGTTTTGGTAAGCTTCTTTGGCCGCGGTCAGGGCGCGATAAAGGACAGTGGCGGCTTCTCTTTCTTGCCCTTTTAGGTAAACGTTACGGCTAGACATTGCCAATCCATCTGCTTCGCGCACGGTGGGGCAGATGATCACCTCCAAGGGAAAATTTAAATCCGCTACCAAACGGCGGATGACCAGAGCTTGCTGGACATCCTTTTGACCGAAATAGGCGCGATCAGGTTGGACGGCGTTGAACAGCTTGGTGACCACTGTAGCAACTCCCCGGAAATGCCCTGGCCGCATTGCTCCTTCCAGTGGCGCCGCGATCTGCTCCACCGTCACCCAGGTTTGATACCCTTCGGGATACATGATGGCGGGGGTGGGTGTCCAAACCAAATCGACCCCTTCCGCCTGCAACAAACCAAGGTCACGGGGCAGGTCACGCGGATAACGGTCTAAGTCTTCGTTCGGTCCGAACTGAGTCGGATTGACAAAAATGCTCACAACGACCGAGGTACACTCCCGCCGCGCCTTGCGCACCAAGGAGAGGTGACCTTCATGGAGAAAGCCCATGGTAGGGACAAAACCGAGGGGCCGCCCAAGTTCACGGCAGGCTTGTCGAAGGTCTGGGATGGTCGTTAGGGTTTGCATTCGCTTCACCTCACAGATTTTATGTCTCAGCATGGATGGTAAACCGCAATTTTGACGCACTTCCTCTTCGAGGTTTTCACCCCTCGTTGTTGATCCGCTTGATAGGCGGCGGTGCGAAAGATCGCGGTGCTTTTGGCTGTCCGTCGCCTTCTTCCTGTGAGAAGGAGAGAGAGGGAGGGACGCTTTCGACAAGCTCGATTCTTTCGGTCGGGCGCTCTACCAAAGCACGCACCAAATACCACAGCATTTCAAGGGTAGGCGCA
>CAKZNJ010000617.1 GCA_937129505.1 uncultured Anaerolineae bacterium
TGAGCTTTACTTCACCGTTCGTGATCAAACCACATTTGGCTGTTGTCCCACCAATATCAATGGCGATGAGATTCATTTCGCCGATAAGTCGTCCCAAAGCAGCAGCTCCCCAAACGCCCGATGCAGGACCTGATTCAATCATGGTAATAGGCGTCTGTCTGGTCGCTTTGACGGTATCGATCCCACAATTGGATTGCATAATATAGGGGGTGCACTTCATCCCCGATTGTTCGAGACGTTGGGTCAAGCGATCTAGATATTGATGGGCAATCGGTTGTACATAAGCAGAGAGAACTGCCGTGTTTGTGCGTTCATATTCCCGCCACTCACGCGTAATTTGATGCGAAGCGACAACGGAAACCTCTGGCCACAAGCGGCGGATTTCTTCGAGAATCTGTTGTTCGTGACTGGGATTCGCGTACGAATTGATCAGAGAGATAGCAATCGCTTCGACTTGGTTCTTGCGGAAATAGTCCAAGATCGAAGGTAGCACAGAGAGATCAACCGGTTTGACAATTTCCCCTTTGTAAGAAATCCGCTCTGGAATTTCTTTGCGTAAATAACGGGGCACAAAAGGTATGGGTTTCTGATATTCCAGATTAAAGAAATCCGGCCGGTCTCCGCGGCCAATTTCCAAAATATCTCTAAACCCTTGGGTGGTGATCAACCCCGTTTTGACCCCTTTGCGCTCGGTTATGGCGTTGATCACAATGGTAGTGCCATGTACAAAGGATTCAAATTCTTTGGCTTGTAATTCGGTGGCGTCAATCACATCCATAACGCCTTGTTCGAATTGATGTGGCGTGGTGTGGCTTTTTGCCGTACCCACGCGCCCCTCTCTGGTTACATAAACCAGATCGGTAAACGTGCCTCCAATATCTGTTGCAACTCGAACCATAGTTCCTCCAAACGAATAGAAAGTTTCGTAGAACAAAGAGATGGACTTGTCATCCTCCTTGAGGATACAAATGACATCTCACAGAATGACCATTGCCCATGTCAGTAAATTCCGGATCGACTTCTGAACAAATCGGCATTGCAAATGGGCAGCGCGTATGGAAACTACAACCCTTGGGAATGTTGACCGGGCTAGGGATTTCGCCTTGGGAGATCACTTTAGTTGGACGGAGAGCTTCCTCTTCCTCAGAAACCACCGGGATAGAGGACAGCAGCATTTGGGTATAGGGATGAAGCGGTTGTTGAAAGAAATCTGCTGTGTTTGCTATCTCGCAAATCTTGCCCAAGTACATAATTGCGACCCGCGTGGCAACATTGCGCATTAAGCTTAAGTCATGGGTGATGAACAAATAGGCAAGGCTAAACTGTTTCTGCAATTGCAGCAAGAGATTGATCGTCTTCGCTTGCACAGAGACATCCAAAGCGGAAGTGGGCTCATCTAAAATAATCAAGGAGGGATTGGTAGCAAGAGCTCTGGCGATGCCCACAATCTGTTTCTCTCCTCCGCTTAACATGCGAGGATACTTATACATCGCTTCGGGAGGCAATCCAACAATTTCTAATAGATGGACAACCATTTCTAAGCGATTGCGATCTTTCCGATGAACGCGTAAGGGCATCTCAAGAATCTGCTTGATGTTGTGCCTTGGGTTAAGCGATGAGCCAGGATCCTGAAAAACGATCTGGATTGCCTTCTGAAGCTCCTTCGGTCTCTTCTCCCCATTGCAAATTTCGCGATCCATAAAACGGATCTTACCGGCAGTAGGTTGATACATGCCAACAACCGTGTAAGCAACCGTGCTTTTCCCTGAGCCAGATTCCCCAACCAGGCCCAATGTCTCCCCTTGGAAGACATCAAACGAGACACCATCAACGGCCTTAACAGTAATCGGCTCCCTTTTACCCGGCAGACCTGTGTACCCGACGATAAAATATTTCTTCAAGTCTTGAACAGAGAGAAGAGCTTGGCTCATGACTGCACCTTCTGGTTCGAGGTGTACAAGAAACAGGCAACCGAATGATCTTGATCTATTTCGATCAAGGGAGGTTTTTCGCGCTTACAGACTTCCATGACATGGGGACAACGCGGATGAAAGCGGCATCCCGGCGGTGGATTACGATAGTTAGGGATACGCCCTGCTATGCCACTAGCAATTCCACCTCCGGTCAAGCGGGGAACCGTTGCGATTAGCCCTTGGGTATAGGGGTGCAGCGGTTGAGAGAAAATCTTCTTTGTCTCAGCAGTTTCGACAATAGAGCCAGCATACATCACATAAACACGGTTTGTCAATTCCCGCACTACCCCAAGGGTATGGGTGATCAAGATAACCGACATATTGCGGCTATCGACTAAGTCACGCAACAAACGCAAGATTTGGTCCTGAATGGTCACGTCCAAAGATGTCCCCGGTTCATCGGCGATCAAAATCTCTGGGTTGGTAGAGAGAGCCATGGCGATGCAAACCCGCTGGCGCATCCCGCCCGACAGCTGAATCGGGTAGCTTCGCAGCAATCTCGGCGGGTCTGCCAGGGCAACATCTTTCAGTGCCTTCACTGCCACCTCAAGGCTCTTTTCCCGACTGATCGATCTACTATCCCGGGCGTTGCTGCGGATAACATCCTCCATCTGTTCTCCAACGGTAAAGACCGGGTTCAGGGCCGCAGTGGGGTCTTGAAAGATCATCGAGATGCCCTTTCCTCGCACCGTTTGTAACTCGGCGTCTTTCATCTTCAAGATATCGCGGCCTTTGAAAAGAATTTCGCCGCGCGGGATTCGAGCTGGTGGCATCGGTAAAACCCGCAGGACAGCTTTCATTGTGGTCGTTTTTCCACAACCTGTTTCGCCTACTAAACCGACGCGTTCGCCGGCAAACATGCGAAAATTTACTCCATCGAGGACGCGCAGTTCACCTCCGTAAACGGCGAAATTGACCGAGAGATCTCGAATTTCCAGAAGAGGGGTTGTAGCGTCATTCATCTTATGCTTCCTCAGAGGCGAACATATCGCGAATGCCATCGCCAAGCAGATTGAAGCCCAGCACGATCACCACAATCGCTAAAGCAGGGAAAACAGCAATCCACCATTGATCAGGTAGGTATTTGGCACCATCTGCGATCATCGTTCCCAAGCTGGGTTCGGGAGGTTGAACGCCCAAACCGACAAAGCTGAGCATCGAACCGATAATGATCACCCAAGCAATATCGATGCTCATTTTGGTTAAAATCGGAGACACAGTATTGGGAAAAATCTCACGAAACAGGATGTGAGCTGTGCTTGCCCCTGTTACCTCCGCCGCAATGACAAAATATTCATTGCGCAAAGCCGTCGCCAACCCATACACTAAACGGGTGTACCACGGCCACCACATCAATGAGACCGCCATCATGCTGTTCCAGAGATTAGGCTTAAGCACAGAAGCAACTGCTAAAGCCAATACCAAAGGCGGAACGGCTAGAAAAATATCCGTCAGGCGCATGATCAAGGTGTCAATCCACGTATTATGGTAGTAACCGGCTAACAAACCCAATAAAACACCTGGCGGCACCACCAAACTGAGCACCACAACCCCCATCAACAGGGAGGAACGCATCCCGAAGAGAATGCGGCTCAAGATATCTCTGCCAATCTGATCTGTCCCCAGCCAGTATGTTGGACTAGGAGGTTTCTTAGCATTCGCAAAATCGG
>CAKZNJ010000618.1 GCA_937129505.1 uncultured Anaerolineae bacterium
GGGGGGGGGGGGGGGGAAAGGGGGGTCAACGCAGATGGGGGGTGAGCAAATCGGCGGCTCAGGGATGATGATTCCATCGGCTCGGACAATCTGGTGAAGGGGTAAACTAAACCAACAGATCAAAAACAAGAGAGTAAAGAGAGAGTGTTTCATAAACATCCTTTGAGAAAACCAATCCGACCGCCAGACAAAAGCTGGTCTGGTGCTTTTCTTGATCAGTCTCCTCTTCTAGACGTCAAGGGGCTGGATGGAGTTCCATCGTGGTATAATGACGGTTTGGTTATCTTGCACCTTAGGACAGAGTGTTTGCCAAAATACTGCCATACAGAGTGTCCGTTAGCGAAATGGTTCTTGCCAATGAGAAAAACCCTAGTGACCTCAAGAGTGTCTTCTCAGCGGCTAGAGATGGATGATGAGTTAAACTCTTGATCAAATGGATAATGTAGGACGATGCTAGATAAATTACGTGGTATCGAGGAAAAGTATGAGGAACTAAACCGTGCTCTCTTGGAAGTCGGCAGTGATTATCAGCGCGCCGCCGAATTGAACATGGAACGCACGGAACTAGAACCTTTGGTGGAAAAAGCGCGTCAATATCGTCAGGCATTGGAAAAGAGGGAGGAAGCTCGTTCCCTATTAGAAGGGGAAGATGAGGAACTGCGCCAATTGGCGGAAATGGAGATCGAGGAGCTGGATCAGCAGATCGAGCAGCTTGAAAAAGAAATCAAAAGTATGCTCTTGCCGCGTGACAAGCGTGACGCCCGAAATGTAATCATGGAAATCCGTGCCGGCACTGGTGGGGATGAAGCCGCCCTTTTTGCCGCGGATTTGTTTCGCATGTACAGCCGTTATGCCGAGAAAAAAGGTTGGGAGATCGATGTTTTATCCGCCAATGAGATCGGGATTGGCGGCTATAAGGAAATCATCTTTATGGTCAAAGGACTGGGGGCATATTCGCGGTTAAAGTATGAGTCGGGTGTGCATCGCGTTCAGCGCATTCCGATCACCGAAGCCTCGGGCCGCATTCACACCTCCACCGCTACGGTTGCGGTTTTGGCCGAAGCAGACGAAGTTGAGGTGAACATACCTGAATCGGATTTGCGTGTTGATGTCTATAAATCCGCAGGGGCAGGTGGACAAAATGTCCAGAAGAATGCCACTGCGATTCGGATTACCCACCTCCCAACAGGCATTGTTGTGCAGTGTCAAGATGAGCGCTCGCAGTTGCAGAATAAAATGCGGGCGATGAGTATCCTTCGCGCCCGCTTATATGAGATCGAAATGGAGAAGCAACGGCAGGCGGTTGACCAAGCCCGGCGCTCTCAAGTAGGAACTGGAGAACGAGCGGAGAAAATTCGCACTTACAATTATCCTCAGTCGCGGGTGACCGATCACCGCATCAATTACTCAAGCTATAACCTGCCTGCAGTCATGGAAGGGGAGATTGACGAATTTATTGAGGAATTGGCTTTACGGGAAGAAGCTGAACGCTTGGCAGCGATTGAAATTGAAACCTAGCCCTTTAACCTTTCGTGAGACTCGCTGAATTTATCCAGAAAACTACCCCAATCTGGAAAGGGGTCACAGAGACTGCAGAACTGGATGTCTCGGTCTTAATCGCTCATTTGCTGGGCAAGTCTCGCCCTTGGGTGCTGAGCCACGGTGAGTATGAGCTTTCGTCCGAGGAAATGCAAACTCTAGAGCAGTCTCTGCGGCGGTACAAAGAGGGAATACCCTTACCTTACTTGCTTGGAAGATGGGAGTTTTATGGCAACGAGTTCATCGTTACCCAAGCTACGCTGATCCCGCGTCCTGAGACCGAAATGATGGTCGAGCAAGTGCTGCTTTGGTTGCGGGAGCATCCTCAAGCAAGCCAAGTTTTAGATATTGGCACCGGCACGGGATGTATCGCCATTTCTATTGCCCTTTCATGTAACAGGGTGCGAGTAGTTGCCAGCGATCTTTCCCTAGCTGCCTTGCGAGTGGCAAAACAGAATATCCGCAAATACGCTTTGGGAGAGCAGGTTATTTTAACCCAATCCTCTCTGATCCCTCCGCTAGCCAGCCGTTTCGATGTCATCTGTGCTAACCTGCCTTATATTCCTTCTGCACGCCTCAAGTCTTTACCGATCTACGGGAGAGAGCCAACCTCGGCTTTGGATGGCGGCGAAGACGGACTGGCTCTTTATCGAGCTATGTTCCCTACCTTGCCCGCATTTACCAAAGAGTCATGCTTAATCATCTGCGAAATGGACTCTGACCAATCCTCATTGCTGGCGGAAATGGCAAAGAAGACATTTCCAGAAGCCCAAATCGCGGTCTTGAAAGATTTGAACGGTCAGGATCGCCTTTTGAGAGTGGAACTCAGAGAATGCAAATCCCCCCTTTGATCAAAGGTAGTTTGCGATGTTTGTTTTCTTGTCCAAAATCTTACCCCCCTTCATCTATCCGTTAGGTTTGGCTTGTATCTTCTTAGGACTGGCGTGGGTGTTTTTTCACCGAGCGCGCTTTGCCCGCTCAGCCGTCCTGATCAGCCTTCTTTTGCTCTGGTTGGGTGGAAATCGCTTGGTGGCGTTTCAGCTAGCGCGTTGGCTAGAATGGCAATATCTGCCTTTGGACGAAATTCCGCCAGTGGAAGTGATGGTCGTCTTAGGGGGAGGCACACTCGCAGCCAATCCTCCAAGAGCGATGCCTGAAATCAACGGCGCGGGCGATCGAATCCTGTATGCAGCTCAACTTTACCGCGAAGGAAAGGCTCGGAAAATGCTCCTCAGTGGCGGCGGTATTGAATGGTATACCCCTAGTGCTGCCAATCCAGCGGCAGAGATGGCTTACCTTTTGGAAATGATGGGGGTGCCCAGAGAAGTACTGATCCTTGAAGACCAATCACAGAACACCTTACAAAACGCTCAAAGGTCGAAACAAATCTTAGAAAAGCTAGGGGTGAGACGGATCATCCTCGTTACCTCGGCGATGCACATGCCTCGTTCGGTACATGTTTTTGAAAAACAAGGTTTGGAAGTGATTCCAGCTCCCACCGATTATACGGTTACCCAGAGTGGATGGCAGTTGATCACCGCTCCGAAATTTACCACCTGGTTGCTGAACCTTATCCCGAACGCGGACAATTTATCCCTAACCACAAGGGCGCTCAAAGAGATCATCGGCACAGCCGTTTATGAGTGGGTAGGAGACTAGCGGAGGGTGAAACGGATTCCACGTTGGTTACTCGTTCCGAAATTGCAAGCAATAATGGTGAAAGGTGTTACTGACCCACGCCTGACCGTAACCATAAGGGGCGAGAGGTTGGTTATCTTGAAGCCAAAGCTTTTCGTCCTTTAGGGCGTAGATTTCTCCCAACCGCTTTGCCAAATCCCAAGCAAAAGGATACAGGCGCCCCTTTTTCTTAATGTTTTTTGCGATGATGGTGAGATAAGCTTTGGAGCGCAGGAATGGCTTGAGATTGGCAAAAAGCTGGCAGAGCCGATCAAGAAAAACATCATAATCCTCGATATTGCCCAGATCGGCTGGATCGTCTGAATAAACGACATCCTGATCGGTTGAGATGCGCCGTTTCCGCTGCGTTTCGAAACCTGGGGCGTGAAGCATATTCCAGTAGGGTGGACTGGTGAGAAGGTAGTCAATGGGAGGAACAGCGTGGAGGGTTAAAATTTCTTGCGCCTTGAGCGCGTCACCTTGGAAAATCTGTACGGTTGGCAGGGGGATATCACTAGGCAATCGGGTGATTTCTTCTTCGATCCATCGTTTTGCAATTTGAACGTAGCGAGGATTAAGTTCAATGCCATAAGCCTGACGACCAGTTCGCAAAGCGGCAATTAATGTGGAACCGGTGCCGGCAAGGGGATCAAAAACGACCTGACCCTGCTTTGTAAAAAACTGGATAAACTCCTGGGCAAGGGTTTCAGGGAATTTTGCTGGGTGACGCAGCACCTCCTTACGCCTTCGGGGTGGATTGTGAATAAACCATGATTTCTGGAACTTAAGCCAATCCTTGGCGGCAAGGTCGTTTAGGCGGTTTTCAACTTTACGGCGAGGGGATGTGTTTTTGCTAGAAGGCAAATCTTCTTGCATCGTTTTTTCGGTTGCGTGAAGTCAGGGGAGAATCTCATAGACCGACAGATCGGAAAAATTGACTGTGACCGCCGAACTGCTGACGGAGCGGGCAAAGAAGCCTAGGTTTCCAGCAGGGATAACCGCCTCGGGCAGAGAAAATTGAAATTCATTGTTGATAAAAAGGATAATTTCTCTTTCGGCTGCCCAGATGCTGATCGGCACAGAACTAGGTGCTCCTAAGGGTACTGCCCCACTATAAGTCTTTGGGTACGGTACCGATGCTTTTCCTTGGTAAAAGCGATCCAAACGCAGTTGACCGTTACATGTCAGTGCCAAGCGATAAAAATCCAAATTTGGTGTTACCCGGAAAAGAACGCCGTATTCGTCATCGCCCTGACAGAGATTGGGCCAGAGGGTCATTTCGAGGTAAAAATTAACTAATTGGGGTGCCTTCCGTAATGTGTAAAGATACAGTTTAGGTTGAGCAATCGCTATCGTGATTTCGTTTTTACCCAAAGCTATGCTGCTGCTCTCGTTTTGGGCTAGAGACCAGTAGCTACCATCGACGAAGTTATCCCTAAAGATAAGGGCGCCAATTTGCGGGCGCAGATCCACGGTTGGGGTGATAACAGCAGTGGGTACAAGGGTTGGGGTGGCGGTAGGGGGAAACCATATGATTGTCGCCGTGGGAGAGGGGCTCGGCGAGGGAGGAATTGGGGGAGGAAGTGGGGCAGCTTCCGAAGGCGATAGACAGGCAGTTTGAATCAGCAAGGCAAAGAATCCGATCCATCTCCTCAGCCAACGAATATGGAGAAGATGGCACGCTCGGCGCAAACCGATCATCACGCTGGGCAAACCTCCCGGTGGTTTATTAGCTGAGTTCAATCACATCCCCCCGCTCTGGGCCAACCGAGATTCGTCTAACCGGCACTTGGACGGCGGTTTCGATCTCGCGAATATATTGGCGGGCATTGAGAGGTAGGTCCTCCCAACGGCGGCAGGAGCGGATTGGTTCGTTCCAACCGGGGAGAGTTTTATAAACGGGAGTATAAGACTCAAGCTGGGTGGGCCCAAAGGGAGGTATGGGGTAAGACTGGTCGTTAGCTTGGTAGGCGATGCAGAGTTTCACCTCTTGCAAGCCGCTCAGGATATCCAATTTGGTGAGGGCGATTTCACTGACACCATTGACGCGGATTGCGTAACGCAAAAGGACAAGATCGAGCCAGCCAATTCGCCGTGGGCGTCCTGTTGTGGTTCCGAATTCGTCCCATGGATTTGCGCCACTGCCGCGCAGATGTTCGGCGGTTTGGTCGAATACCTCGGTAGGGAAGGGACCTGCGCCGACCCGCGTTTGAAATGCTTTGGTGACGCCGATCACGCGATCTACACAGGCAGCTCCTAATCCAAGCCCAAGCAAAGCGCCAGGCGCTGTGGGGTAGGAGCTGGTCACGAACGGATATGTGCCGTGATCGAGATCCAGTAGCGTCCCTTGCGCTCCTTCTGCGAGCACTCGTTTGCCCTTTGCCAGTGCCTCGCTGAGTTGAGCAGAGACATCGTTAATAAAAGGCTTGATGGACTGCGCATAGCCGAGATATTGGTCTATCAGAGGGTTTACCTCAAGGGGTTCTGCTTGATAAAGTTTTTGCAGGGTCTGGTTGACCGTCTCAAAATGCTCGCGCAGGGCAGGGGTAAAACGCTTTTCATCCCTCATTAGCTCCATCCTTAGACCTCGCCGGGCAACCTTGTCGGTATAGGTAGGACCGATGCCCCGCAAGGTAGTGCCGATTTTTGCCGCTCCGCGTGCTGCCTCTTGAGCGCGATCCAATGCTAAGTGTCCCGCGGTGATCAAATGAGCAGCATACGAGATCGATAGACGCTCAGGGTGAACTGCTACCCCTGCTTGTTGGAGTTGCTCGATTTCTGAGAGAAGGGTAGCCGGGTTGACCACGACGCCATTGCCGATATAGGCAAGCGTGTGCGGATGAACGATTCCCGAAGGGATTAAGTGTAGCTTGAAAATTTTCTCGCCGACAGTTACTGTATGGCCGGCGTTATCTCCCCCGCTGTAGCGGGCAACCGCATCCGCTTGCGCAGCCAGAAGATCGACCACGCGGCCTTTCCCTTCATCCCCCCATTGTGTTCCGATAATAATATCTAACGGCATGGTGACCTCGAATCTAAAGCATTATCATGTACAATACGTTTGGATGCACGATTCCATCCGATTTGATTATAACATCGGGAATAGGATGGAGAGGGATACGAAGAAAGGAGAAGGGAATGAGAAGAAAAGTCATTCTTGTGACGGGGGCAGCAGGTGAAATCGGCACAGCCCTAATTGAGCAGCTTCTTCAACAAGGGATTAGCGACATTCTCTCTTTAGATATTCGTCCTTTGCCACCGTCGTTACAATCGAAGGTCATCCATACCGTCGGGGATATTTGCGACCGAGCCTTGCTTGAGCGCATCGTCTCCGAATATGAGATTGACACGATTTATCATTTGGCAGCCTTACTCTCAACCAGAGCAGAATTTACCCCCGAAGCAGCCCATCGTGTAAATGTTGAAGGAACGCTAGGTTTACTCCAAATTGCCTCTGATCAATCAGATTGGCGAGGAAAGCCGGTGCTGTTCATCTTTCCTAGTTCGGTGGCGATTTATGGCTTGCCAGACTTATCAACCAAAGCCCAGTTTCCCCGTGTCCGCGAATGGGAGTGGAATTACCCCCGCACCATGTATGGGAGCAATAAATTGTACTGCGAAATGCTGGGAGTCTATTACAGTAAGTATTACCGCCAACTTGCCGTTGAGCGCCCGATCATGGTGGATTTTCGTTCAGTGCGCTTCCCTGGTCTGATCAGCGCCTTCACAGTACCGAGCGGCGGCACCTCGGATTATGGACCAGAAATGCTTCACGCCGCTGCGCAAAAGAAGTCTTATGCCTGCTTTGTTCGCGAGGACACACGCATCCCCTTTATGGCAATGCCCGATGCAATTAACGCCTTACTGAAACTGGCTGCCGCTCCAGTGGAGAGGCTTAGCCGCCGCGTCTATAACGTAACCAGCTTTAGTTTGTCGGCAGGTGAATTCCGCGAGTGGGTGCTTCGCTCTTTTCCAGACGCAGAAATAACTTTTGAACCTGACCTGCGCCGCCAAGCGATTGTCGATAGCTGGCCCGAAGATATGAACGATAATGACGCACGGCGGGATTGGGGATGGCAACCAGAGTATAATTTGGAGCGATCCTTTCTTGAATATCTTGTGCCGAATATCCAGCGGCGCTATCAAAAATATTGAGATCACATGGTTGCATCTTTGAGCGGTAGTTTTCAGCCGGGTCGAGTGGTTCTATTGGGGTCAGGTGAGACATCTCCAAGTGGCAGGAAAGCCTTTGAAGAAGTCTTCAAGCGCTATAACCACTCGCCCCGCGTGGCTTTGCTAGAAACCCCAGCGGGGTTTGAACTGAATTCTGATCGGGTGATTGGCAGAGTGGCAGATTTTCTGCGCCATCATTTGCAAAATTATCAACCGCAAATTGAAATTGTGGCGGCTAGAAAACGAGGCACCCCTTTTTCACCCGATTTAGAATCAATCGTTGCGCCTCTCTGGCAAGCAGATGTGATCTTTATGGGTCCCGGCAGTCCGACTTACGCTGTCCGTCAGCTTAAGGATAGCCTTGCTTGGCAAGTGCTCATCGCCCGCCACTATCTGGGGGCGGATGTTGTGCTTGCCAGTGCTGCCACGATTGCCATCAGCCGCTTTGCGCTGCCGGTTTATGAAATCTATAAAGTGGGGGAAGAGCTCCATTGGAAAGATGGGCTGGATTTTTTTGGCATTTATGATTTACCGATTGTGTTTATCCCACATTGGAACAATTCCGAAGGGGGTGCGGAGTTGGATACTTCGCACTGCTTTATGGGGAGAAAGCGTTTTGCCGAATTGATTAATCTGCTGCCTGAGAAATGTATGCTCGTCGGTATTGATGAAAAAACTGCTCTTTACATGGATTTAGCGAGTATGACGGCAACCGTTGTCGGGCAAGGTGGTGTAACCGTAATTCACCCCGGCGATCCTCACGAGGTGGCGCAAGGCCAGCCTCTCGCCGACGCGCAATTAATTAATTTGGCAAGGGGGATTGAGAGTCATGTGCACTTTTTTAGGCACGGTGTTACCTTCCCATTGGATATTTGTTGCCCTTTTTCCTTGCCCCAGCCGGGGGCGGGAATTCGCGCCCCTGTGTGGCAAAAAGCGATTGATTGGGCATCCAAGCCGTTAGAAGAGCCGACTCCGCCTGCAGAAGTTCTGGAGCGGGTGCAAGCCCGTGAGATCGCCCGTCAGAATCGAGATTGGGCGAGGGCGGATAGCTTGCGCAATGAAATCGAGCAACTAGGGTGGATGGTACAGGACACAAAGCAAGGACCGCAACTCAAGCGCAAAGGCTGAACCTTGGAGACGCTATAAATACAATAAGCCAACCCCCACCATTGCTAACAACGCGCCACCAATGGCACGGAGCGAGAGCTTCTCGCCTTGAAAGGCGACAATGGGCAGGATGAATAGCGGACTGGTTGAAAGCAGCGTTTGGACAATTCCCACAGCCGTTAAGTCAATCGCAACTTGTTGTAACCACATGGCGAGGATAGTCCCTAATACGGTAGCCGTTAACATCCATTGCGCTAAGCGAGGCTGGACGATAAAAGCGCTCACGTTGATAAGCGGTTGAGCTTGTCTGAGTGACCAGAGGGCGAGGAGCAACACCGCCGGAGCCAATCGCAAAATCGTGCTTTGCAAGGCATTGATAGGGCTACGGGTCAGCGCAGCGCGAGATAAGACAACCGCAATGGATTGGGCAAGCGCAGCCATAAATCCAAAGAATAAGCCTTTGCGCAAGTCGTACCC
>CAKZNJ010000619.1 GCA_937129505.1 uncultured Anaerolineae bacterium
CCCGCAGAAGGCGAAGACACTTGCTCCGTTTTTTTCTTGCGCAGCGGAGGGGATTTTTCTTCGCTCTGGACGGCAAGCGGGGTTTCGGCACCAACATCTGCCAAGGGAACTTCGCTCGTTTCAGCTTTTGACTTAGGGGTTGAGAAAAGCTTGTTCAGGGTCGCTTCGACTTTCTTCTTTCGCAAACTCATTTGCTTTGCTCCTTCTCTTGGGTGCGTTCGACAAGTTCTTGAGTGAGAGCGCGATACTCTTGGCTGGCGCGGGTGCGGGGTGCGTATTGAATGACCGGCTCACCTGCCATCGGGCTTTCCCTGAGGCGCGTGTCCAAACGAATAACGGTCTGAAGGAGATGGGGTTCCAAATGGGCTTGTAATTCCTCAAGGACGCGGCGCGAGATGGCATTGCGCATATCAAATAGAGTGGCAAAAATCAAATATTCCAAAGCGGGGTTGGTGTGTTGACGGACGGCTTCGATCACATCCAGTAATCGCAGCAGCCCTCGCGAGGCAAAGTATTCGCACTGAACCGGGATTAGCGCCCATTGAGCGGCGGTCAGAGCGAGGACGGTCAAAATCCCCAAGGAAGGAGGGCAGTCGATCAGAATCGCATCGTACTCCTGTTTGGGAGGGATAGCTTGATCCCGTTGAGGGGGTGATAAGCTCTGCAAACCGTGTAAAAGGGCAAATTCATATCCTTGTTTTGCGCTCAAGCTTTGCTCGATGGTTGCTAGACGCAGATCGGCAGGCAGTAGGTCAAGGTTTGCCATCGCTGTAGGTAAAAGGAGAGCGCTTGGATCGAGTTCGTTAGCCTCCGCCAGCAGCAGATCGGCAACGCTGGTTTCGAGTTCATCGGGGTCAAAGCCGGCCGCCAAGCTCAAATGTCCTTGTGGGTCGAGATCGACAACCAACGTGTGCCATCCGAGTTCCGCCAAGCAGGCTCCGATGGAGAAACAAGAGGTCGTTTTGGCTACGCCTCCTTTTTGATTGCTGACAGCAAAGATGACAGTCATCAGGACAGTATCCTTCGCAGATTTTAATTCAATTGCGCCGCTGATTTTCGTATCGATCAGGTCTATTTTAAGATAAAACCTTCAGGGATGGGAATAAAAATGGTGTAAATTTGTCTCAGATTCGCAAAAATCATTCGTGAGCCAAATGATCGTTCGCTTGAGTGAATACTCATCGGTCAAGGTTGTGGATACATCTTCCACCCCTTGAAGGCTAAACGGGCAAAGGGGTTTTCCCCTCACCCCCCTCTCCCATATTGGGCGGAGAGGGGGGTAAAGTCGTGGTTCGGCAGATAGTTGTCGATCTGCATCCTATAATGGTGCGCTCTAAGGATTGGTTACCTGCCCGAGGAACAACACCGCACCGTTTTGATAATCTCGAATCAGGAAGATAAACGGTCGGTCAATGGTCATGGTAACGGGCTCTTCGGGTAAAACAGAGGTGATCCCTACGATCACTGCAGTGGCTGCAGCGGCTTCTGTGCCCCTCTCGTCAACGTTGACGAATGCTTTGTGCACGATCTCGGAAATAAACAATTCACGTTTGCCATTCATTGCAGAGAAGTCGGCTTGGTCGGGTTGGAAGGCAGTCGGCATCCCTAAGCTGGACAAGGCATCGACTAGACTGTAGTTGGTTTCCACTTTGAATTTAGGCATGCTTAGATTTACGGTGTGAGATTGGCGTCCTTGCAATGCCTGCGTCAACCAGTCTAAAGTAATTCGGTCGCGCACACTTTCAAATTGCCCTGCGGCGGGCAGGATCACCACCATCTCCAGGCTCTCCCCTTGATAGGGCAGAGAGACCAGTTGATAGTTCTCTCCTTCGCCGTAGAGCAATGATTCGTTCAGCTTCATCATGGGCACCAGGGTTTGTTCGCCATTCAGAAGGGTGAAGGGCTTCTCGATGGTTGCACCCTTTTGAAAGGGATATTGCCAAGCAGCGTTGAAGTAAATCGCATTGGTCAAAACGAGGCGGGTTAGGTCATCGATGGCGCCTGGTGGAATCAAGTCTTTGATCTTTTGCTCGGTTTGATCGCTCACCCATTGGTTAATTTTTTGGCGGGCAGCCTCGGGATCGGCGCTGAAATCAACCAGCCGCAAGCCAGCCCCATAGTTTTCGGCTAGGGTGTCCAGAAACTCGCTTAGAAATTCATAACCTTGTTGTCCCCACAGGGCGTTGGCGATGTTCAAGCGGAAGAGCTGATTCTCTTCACTGCTTTGTGCAGCCTGCCCTAAGCTGAGAAAATATTGGTCGAGAGCGTTAAAGGCAGGGTGAAGGCGCTCTTGGGGTAAGGTGAAATGTAAGGTGTCAGCCATTTCGGCTTGGGTCTGGCCGCGCGCCCCGGCATAGGTCATGGCGAGGGCGATCGAGACGCTATAGGGAGAAAAAAAGATGTTTTCCGTTTTCTCTCTGCTCAGAAAGTGATAGAGCTTGAGCGCAAAGGCCGTGTTACCCGCGACGAGTTCGGAGAGATCCTCTGCTGGGACGTTTGTTGCCGTAAGACGGGGTTTATCGGATTGCGCAACCTCTGCGCGCGCCACGGGTGGGGAAAGAAGTGGCGGTGCTGCGCAAGCGAAAAGGCTTGAGGTGAACAGTACAAGGACAAGAACAAGCAGGAATTTCATCATCGTACAACTCCTTTCATAATTTGCATTTCTCCTATTTTGCTAAAAGACGTCTTTAGGGCTGTATCTGTTCCAACGATGTCAAAATTTAAGGGCTTTAAGGTGGGCTAATGGTTCCCGTTGATAAACTAGCGTCTTAATTGCTTAAACTTACGTCAGTTCGAGATAAGGAACATAACCGCATCAACCTGTGGATCGGGTCAAATTATTTGTATAAGGAGCGCCTTGCCCTAGCCGGCTGGCAGGCAGAAGGACTGCCACAAGGCTTTCCAGCAAATGAACGCAAGACGAAAGCTTATAAAGAGCGAATCATCAAGTATAATAAATCAGAGCGAGTTCACCATGACATTTGAGATACAGGATTACCGAGATCTTGTCGAATTGTTGTATAAGCATCCCGAGTGGCGGGCTGAGCTACGTCAGTTGCTGCTGACAGAGGAAGTGCTCACTCTACCACAAGTTGTGCGGGAATTAGCCGAAGCCCAAAAGCGCACTGATGAGCAGTTGCGCATCTTGAGCCAGCGCGTCGATGAGCTGACCGAAGCGCAGAAGCGCACTGATGAGCAGTTGCGCATCTTGAGCCAGCGCGTCGATGAGCTGACCGAAGC
>CAKZNJ010000620.1 GCA_937129505.1 uncultured Anaerolineae bacterium
AAATAACGCCAACCGCAGCAATCCCAACAGGCAGCCATTGTGACCACCGCAACCGTTCTCGTAAGAACAAAACACCCAACAGAACATTAACCAACGGATTGATAAAATATCCCAAGCTTGTCTCGACCACAAAGCCGGCATTGACAGCCCAAACATACATTCCCCAATTGATCGCCAACAAACTTCCAGCCAGAGCATAAATCATTAGGGTTCTTTTATTGCGCAACAATCCCGTCAGCTTTTTCCATTCTCGCCGCCACCCCAAAATCACTGCAAGCAAGAGGAAAGACCACACAAAACGATGAGCTAATACCTGTGTTGACGGCAGAGAAGATAAAGCTTTGAAATAAAGCGGGAAAAAACCCCAAATCAAATAAGCTCCGAAACCGAAGAGCAAACCTTTGCGATTAAGTCCTTCAACCATTTTTTGATCATCCACTCAAAAGATAAAGCGCGCAAAAAAGCTATCGAGATGCGTTTTCCAAACTCAAAACACTGGGACTGCGACCTCGTCTTTGCACCACTTTTCTGAGGTTAATTGCAAAGGCTACGATTAGCCTTGCTCGATTGAGATAGAATCAACCCCCTGCTCATAAAGGAGATCCTGCCCTAGGAAGCTTTGCACCCTGTGAAACCAAGCAAGGGTGAAGTCGCCCACATATGTTCTCTATAGTGCAGCCCCTTTCTGATTCTAAATCGATAACCTCTTTGCGGGTGAAATTATACTCCAGAAAATGTGACAATTATCGGTAGGAGCTAATCTTGACATTCTATACCCTATTCCATAAAATAAATTAAACGATATGACACAAAGGACTTGTTCTCACCTGACTTGCTCCTGTATACGGCGGGGATAATCGCCGCCGTCTATTCTCCCCTTTGATGCTAGCAAAAATGAATATGACGGCGGTATTTCCCCGCCAATGATTGTGAATGAGCTGTTCATGGATAACGGGCTATGTAGGATCACACTTCCTGTTCATGATGAGCAGATTTTTAGCACCGAAAACACGAACCTTGTATTCTTAACATTTGAAGCATAACCTGATGATAACCATTAATCTGTAACTAACACTGAAAGGAGTCAGAATGTTGAATTCCCTTCGGGAAGACATAAAAGCTGTATTTGAGCGCGATCCTGCCGCCCGCAGTTTATTAGAGGTTATTCTCTGCTATCCAGGTCTACACGCTGTATGGGGACACCGAATCTCACATTGGTTGTGGACTCATCACCTCAAACTCTTCGCCAGATGGTTTTCGCAGTTGATGCGCGGATTGACTGGCATCGAGATTCACCCCGGTGCTAGAATCGGAAAAAGATTTTTCATCGATCATGGGATGGGCGTCGTTATCGGTGAAACAACCGAAATCGGGGATAATGTGACCTTATATCATGGAGTGACTCTCGGTGGCACCAGTTTGAATAAAGGAAAGAGACACCCCACTTTGGGAAATAACGTTGTTGTTGGCGCAGGTGCTAAAGTCCTGGGAGCAATTACCATTGGCGATAACAGTCGCATCGGCGCCAACGCTGTCGTTGTCAAGGATGTACCCCCAAACTCCGTGGTAGTTGGCGTTCCGGGGCAAATCCTGATCCGCAGCCAACCGCGCCTCAATGGCAAACCTGACCTTGAACACGGCCGCCTACCTGATGCAATTGGAGAGACGCTTGTTCAGCTTGTTGAACATGTCAAACGTCTTGAGGAGAAAATTGACGGACATAAACACAAGGAACCAGCTTTGCATGCGCCGATTCAAGGAATCTGGCATGGTGAGGATTTTTCGATCTAGAATTGGACGACACAAGAGTTGTTTTTATACCTGAGGTAAAATTTATATAGCATCTCTGACCAGGGTTCCACCATGTCCTTCCGCGATTTTTTAGAGCAAAGGTCTTCCGAAATTTTACACGTTCAGAAACCAATCTCCAAAGATTACGAGATTGCCTCTTTCTTGAAACAGGTGGAACCCCAACCAGTAGTCTTTGAAAAAATTAAAGAGAACGCCTATCAGGTAGCGGGCAATCTGTTCTGTACAAAAGATACCATTGCCCAATATTTCAGCGTTCCAAGGCAACAAGTGCTCCACCACATCGCAAAAGCCATTGCTTGCCCTTCTACACCCGCCTATGTTGGGTCTCCTCCCTGCCAAGAAGTAGTTGCGGATGTCAACCTTTTCAACTTACCCATTCTGAAACATTTTATAGAAGACGGGGGGCCTTATATCACATCCGGCATTGTGATCTGCAAACATCCCAAATATGGTCAAAACCTGGACTTCCACCGTCTAATGGTATTTAAAACCAATAAGATGGCTGTTCGGGTTGTAAGTGGTCGTCATTTCGACACTTACCTAAACGAGTTGGGAGAGATGGAAGTTACCGTCTGTATCGGTGCCCCCCCTAACATCCTACTTGCTGCAGCCACGTCCGTGGCACTTGGTGTAAACGAGCTTACTATCGCCAATTCTATGCAACCCTTTAATGTTGCCAAAGCAATGACCTGCGATCTATTGATTCCCGCTGAAGCAGAATTTGTCCTAGAGGGCAGAGTAAGTCGCTTTGAACGACATTCCGAGGGCCCCTTTGTCGATCTAACAGAAACTTTAGATGTCATTCGACAAGAACCAGTCATGACAGTCAGTGCCATCTCCCACCGTTCTAATCCAATCTGGCATGCGCTATTACCCGGTGGCTTAGAACACAAACTGCTCATGGGGATGCCCCGCGAGCCGACCATTTTTCAGAGTGTGAATCAAGTTGTTCCTTGTAAGGATGTTTCCATTAACCCTGGCGGGTGTTCATGGCTACATGCCATTGTCCAAATCGAGAAACAAGTAGAGGAAGATGGTAAAAGAGCCATCCTGGCTGCTTTTCAAGGCCATCGCTCGCTAAAACATGTATTTGTTGTCGATCAAGATATTGACATCTACGATCCGTTATCTGTCGAGTGGGCGATGGCGACTCGCTTCCAAGGCGACCGGGATTTAGTCATCTTACCCAGAGAACGAGGCTCTAGTCTTGATCCAAGCGCATCCGAGGAGAATTATCTGACTTGCCGGGTAGGCTTCGATCTAACCAAACCGCTTTCAAGCAAAGGAAAGTCCTTCACAAAGGTTAAGTATCCACCGATTTCCATTGAGAAGTGGCTAAACCCAGCATGAAGACCACGCTGAAACTAACCAATGAAGAACAAGAGCTGTTGGCTGGAAAATACGGGCAAACTCTCCGCAAGGCAATGGAGTTAGTTGTCGGCTTGGGGACAATCTACAACGCCCAAAGGCTCATCCAAATTACTTCCGCTCAGGTTGCAGGTGTCAGTTACGACAATCTAGGAGATGCGGGGCTCTCATTTCTCGAAAGCCTAGCAAAAGATGGCGTTACCGCCCGTGTTCCTGCGACACTCAATCCGGCTGGCATGGATCTGGAGAATTGGCAAGACTTTGGAATAGAGCCAAATTTTGCCCAGAAACAACTTCAAGTTATCCAAGCATATCAAAGGTTAGGGATTCAAACCACTTGTTCTTGTGTTCCCTATCTGATCGGCAACCAACCGGCTTACCGAGAGCATATCGCTTGGTCTGAAAGCAGTGCGGTATGTTTTGCAAATTCTGTTTTAGGAGCGCGCACCAATCGAGAGGGAGGCCCTTCTGCGCTGGCGGCGGCTCTCACCGGGCGAACAGCGGAGTATGGCTTGCATTTGGACGAGGCGCGCTTGCCTAGCCTTCGAGTCATTGTCGAAGGAAACAATG
>CAKZNJ010000621.1 GCA_937129505.1 uncultured Anaerolineae bacterium
AGGCCGTGCAAGAACTCGAACAGTTGGTGAACGACCTGCGCCAGGCTGAGTCTGAGCGAAGAGAAAGCCGGCTCTCGCCCGAAGCCTTTGCGGTGGAATGGTGGCTGCGCACCCGTCAGGTCGAGGCCGAACGCGCCCGCGGCATGGCCGAACAGATGGAAGCCGCCTTCCGCGACTATCCCCACTGGTCGAGCAGCCCTGGGCAGGAGCGGGAACTTCGCATTGGGCTGTACAAAGCCCTTCAAGGGGTGACCACAGACCCGGCGGAATGGGTGGAGCAAATCTTGCGCCTGCTGCGGAGGGCTGCCGAATGAACGGCATCGAAAAACAACCCGACGCCTGGCAGCCGCTGGAAGAGGCCGTGCCGGCCGACCTGTTCCGCGTCGAGGTGCGCGCCTGGGCTGCGCGCATCGGCGTCGAACCGGGCGAGATTCACATCCGCCCTATGAAGCGCAAATGGGCTAGCTGCTCTTCGCGTGGACGACTGACCTTTGATATCGGTCTACTGCGTCAACCCGCATATCAGCGCGCGGAGGTCATCGTCCATGAGTTATTGCATCTTAAGCTGCCCAACCATGGCCCCCTTTTTCGAGCTTTGATGCAAGCCTACCTCTCTGGGAAAGAAACCCCAATTTACCCGAATCACGGCGCTGCTTCCCACTTCCCTATGCAGGACACGCCTTGACCCAAACGCTGCGGCCGTGCTGCGAGCGGGCATCTTGTTGTTTTCGATGCCCAACGAAAGGCTTCTTTTCTAAGCCCGATGCGATTGTTTTAATGAAAAGCACCCCCAAGCGGACGATCACCCCTTAAAGGGTAGGATGCCCTTACCACCACCCCTCTTTAAAGGCAGATGATGGGTGGCAGTAAAGTTGTTTCTAGCAACGGTACGTAATTTTCTGAATCTAAGGTGTTTTCAACTTAACCACAAAAGAAGGACCCTCGAAGCCGATTTCCTTGTGAGAGCCATCGCAAAACGGCTTCTCTTTGGACGCGCCACAACGACAAAACGACACGACAGCTTTTTCAATCAGCTGTTCTTGACCGTTCTCATCCACCAGCACCAAGGGTCCGGGGATTTTCATCGAGCCATTTTTACGCAGCTCAATTGTTATTTCTGCCATGCTTGTTCCCTCCAGATTGAAATATGATCGAATCACAGTGAGCGCTGAGGCTCACTCATAACCCAGGGGGTTTTTCATCTGCCAACGCCAGGCATCCACACACATCTCCTCAATGCCTCGCTCGGCGCGCCAACCTAGCTCGAGCTGGGCAAGGCTGGGGTCGGCGTAGGCGATGGGGACATCCCCTGGACGCCGTTCGACGATTTGATAAGGAATCGTCTTGCCGGTCGCCCGTTCGAAAGCCTGCACCACCTCTAAGACGCTGTAGCCACGGCCGGTGCCGAGGTTGTAAGTGAAAAGGCCAGGCTGGGTCAGCTTTTCTAACGCCCGCAGGTGCCCAATTGCCAAATCAACCACATGGATGTAATCACGCACGCCGGTGCCATCGGGGGTCGGATAATCATTGCCGAACACCCGCAAATAAGGTAACCGCCCAACTGCCACCTGCGTGATGTAGGGGAATAAATTGTTAGGGATGCCGTTAGGGTCCTCGCCGATCAAGCCGCTAGGGTGTGCCCCGACAGGGTTGAAATAGCGCAACAGGGTAACCTGCCACTGCGTCTCTGCTACCACCAAGTCGCGCAACATTTGCTCAATCATCGCTTTAGTGTGTCCATAAGGGCTGAGAGGCGCGATCGGATAATCCTCGCGCAACGGCATCTCCTGATTGGCGCCGTAGACGGTGCAGGAAGAACTGAACACCATGCGGTGTACCTTGAACGTTTGCATGGCCTGCAGCAGGACAAGGGTGCCGCTCAGATTGTTATGATAATAAAGCAAGGGGAACTCCACCGATTCGCCTACTGCTTTCAAGCCGGCGAAGTGCAATACTGCCTCAAAGCGATGGGCTTCAAAAACAGCGCGCAAACCACTTTCATCGCGCAAATCCACTTGGTAGAAAACGGGCGCCTTGCCACAGATCTCCTTGATGCGTTCCAAGACCTGAATCTTGCTGTTGCTCAAGTTGTCCACAATGACCACTTCATAACCGGCATTCAGCAGCTCTACCACAGTGTGGCTACCAATGTAACCAGTTCCCCCAGTGACCAAAACCTTCATCGTAAGCCTCCGTTTTGTAAGATAATCCAAAGGGCAGCTAGCGCGAGAAAGAAACCACCCACACCCAGCGCCGCCCATAAAGCTGTTCCCTTGTTGCGGCGATCAGCCACGCTCAAATCGGGGTAGATGCCTTCAATGGCAAGCAAAGGGCCCGCAAACCAAGTGAAAAGCAACCCCCCCAATAATCCCCCAACATGCCCCCAATTGTCAATCCCCGGCGACAAACCGAAGGCCAAGTTCAGCGCAGCGACAACGACAACATTAACCAAGACACGGCGAGCGCTTGTGCCCAGCAAGCCCTGATTGCGATAGGAGAAAACGATCTCCGCGCCGAGCAAACCAAAAATCGCCGTCGAAGAGCCTAAGGAAGCATCCGGCGAGAAGATAAATGAAAGGACATTGCCGACAAAGCCACTGATCAGAAATAGCAGTAGAAAGCGCCAGCGGCCAAAGCGCCTTTCGAGCGAAGGCCCAAACAGGTACAAAGCATACATGTTAAAGGCAAGGTGCAGTAGAGAGCCGTGCAGAACCATGGGGGTGAAAAAGCGCCACACCTGGCCGCTCAGGATGGCTTGATTGATCTTCATCCCCAGTAAAGCGGGTATATCGCTTCCCAGGAGCAGTTCGCTTGCTGTTTGAACGAGATAAACGCCGATACATACCGCCATAAGAATGTAACTTACCCGCGGTTTGGTTTGCGGGTAGCGAATGAACACCCCTTGCCCCGAGCTTTCCATGCCTTGCTGTCGTTGCTCGGAAGGTGAGCCAGCGGGGGGAAAAGCCGAGAAACTCATAACAAACTCCGTTGACGACAGATGCGGTGATGTTCGGCTCTGATAATGGCAATTAGGATGTCAACCGTTTCTTCCAATTGATCGCGACGGTTGACCACCCAATAATCGAACTCGCAGATATGCTCCATCTCCCATTGAGCGGTATCCAAGCGGCGCCGCAGTTCTTCTTCCTCTTCTGTCGAGCGATTTTGCAAGCGCTGAGCAACTTCTTGCAGATCCTCAGCGCTGAGAAAGATCAGCACCGCCTGAGGGAAGTGTTGGCGCAGGGTAAGCGCTCCTTGAACATCAACGCGCAGGATGACGTCCTTGCCGCTGGCGAGGGCATCCATCACTTGCTGGCGGGGCACTCCTTTATATTCGCCATAGACGGTGGCGTGTTCAATTAACTCGTCCTTGGCGATCATCTCCTCAAAGCGCGCCCGGCTGACGAAGAGATAATCTACCCCTTCTACTTCATTCGGGCGTTTTGGGCGGCTGGTAGCGGTTACGACAAAATGGATCGGCAGGCCGCGCTTTTGCAACGCCTTAATGACGCTATCTTTGCCGGCGCCGGACGTGCCAGAAATCACGATGAGCAGTGGTTCGCTTTGTGAATGCATTGTCAATCTACTCCCAACCTGATTATAATTTCAAAATCAGGTTGTGTGCCGTGGAGGTGAAAAATGCCTTATTATCCTTACCGATGTTTGGATTGTCAAAAACGCTTTGAAGTCTTTCTGAGCTACAGCGAGTATGGCACACGCATGGTGGTCTGCCCGTTTTGTAACAGCCAAAATGTGCAACGGCGCATCACGCGGGTGCGCATCGCTAAGTCAGAGGAAAGCCGCCTAGAGGAACTCGCCGACCCCAGCGCGCTGGCTGGCTTGGAGGATGACCCCAAAGCGCTGGGAAAAATGATGCGGCGTATGGGCAATGAATTGGGCGAAGACCTACCGCCAGAGTTCGATGAAGTGGTCGATCGCCTCGAAGCGGGTCAAAGCCCGGAAGAAATCGAAAAAGCCTTACCCGACCTCGCCGGTCCCGAAGAGGGGAATGGCAGCGGAGCGGATTTTGACGACTTCTAGGCTCCTGCTAGTCGGTCTAATACAATGCGGCGCAGGGTGGTTTGCACCTCATCAAAGCTCGCCGCCGCATTGACAATCACCCACCGCTCGGGTTGCTGGCGTGCCATCTCCAAATAACCTTGGCGAACCCGTTGGTAGAAATCCAGCTCATACGTATCCAGCCGATTGACTTGCCCGCCACGGGCGCGGCGGCGCAAGCCAATTTCGACGTCTAAGTCTAGCAGGAGGGTCAAGTGCGGCTGTAAGCCACCCGTGGCAAACTCGACCAACGCGCGCACCTGCTCCATAGGGATCAAGCGATAGCCGTATCCCTGATACGCCAGCGTGGAATCGGCGTAACGGTCACAGACCACAACGCCGTTCCGCCCAAGATGGGGACGGATGACTTCCTCGACCAATTGAGCGCGCGAAGCTTGAAAGAGCAAAAGCTCGGTGCGCAGTTGTATGGCGGTGTTTTGCCGGTTTGCCAAAATGGCACGGATTTGTTCGCCAATCGCGGTGCCACCGGGTTCGCGCGTTAAGATCACCTCATAGCCTTGCCCTTTGAGGAAATTCGCCAACGCTTGACTTTGGGTGGTCTTGCCGCACCCCTCCGAACCTTCAAGTGTGATAAACATTTCACCTTGCTTCAAGCGCAAGACACCTTCCCCTGCGCCTCGCTCACAGATCGAGTGTCCGCGGCTTTACAACTGCTTTTCTACCGCATTCCCCTAAGCCGTTTAGCCATCGCGAAAGATGCGCACGCGCCGATTCGGCTCTTTGCCATACGAATGCGAGACCAAATTGGCTTGACGTGCCATCTGATGTTGTAAGCGGCGGATGGAGGCGTTCGCCGGCGAGAGCTCTACCCACCGTTCGCCGTTTAGCACCGCCTCAATAGCCGCCTGCGTTTCGCGCAGGTAGTCCATCTCACCCGTGGTAGGCCCGAAATCGACTTCCAGATTGTACAAGTCGGAGAGGAACTGCTGCATCTGGTTGACCGTGTTAGCCCGCAAGACGTGAATGGGCATGTTGCGCCGCTCTGCATCCACGATAGCATGTTGGCGTTTGCGGTAGTAGGTGCGCAGGGTCACCAGCACATCTGCCTGCGACGGCTCACTCACCAGCACTGCCGGCACCCCGAGACGGCGGGCTGCTTGCGAAAGGCGGTTGCGCGCTACCCCGTAGGGATAGATGCGCACCGTCGGTAAACCGTTGCGGGAACTCGGTTTGCTTTCTTCATTGGCAGCGGTTTCTGTCTCCGTTGCGCGGCTCGTCTCCGCGTCGTAGCCATTGTACTGGCGCCGATAGCCCTGTTGAGTGCTCTGACGGCTGACATACGGACGGGATGGCGGCGCAGATTTCTCTATGTGAATGTTCCCCGCTTCATCCCGCGAGCGGATTTCCGGTGGCAAGGGATAGCCGCGCAGTAAAGCATCCACGGCTGCGGCCACATCCTGATGGACGGCAAGGCGATCGCGGGTTTGAATTTCGATCAACACATCAAACGTAGGTGGCGAGCGTCGCTCGAGAACGGTCTTCTGCGTGCCCCGCCGCCGCGCCTCCTCATCGGAGAGGGTCACCGATTCGATTCCACCTACCAAGTCGGAAAGGGTGGGGTTGAGCAAGAGATTTTCCAAGGTATTGCCGTGAGCAGTGCCGATCAGTTGCACGCCGCGTTCGGCGATGGTGCGCGCCGCCGCCGCTTCTAACTCGCGGCCGATCTCATCGATGACGATAGCTTCGGGGTTATGGTTTTCCACAGCTTCGATCATCACTTCGTGCTGGAGGGAAGGCGTGCTGACCTGCATGCGCCGCGCCCGCCCAACGGCAGGGTGGGGCACATCGCCATCGCCGCCGATCTCGTTGGAGGTATCCACGATGACCACCCGTTTGGTCTCGGCAAGGATGCGCGCCGCTTCGCGAAGCATGGTTGTTTTGCCCACCCCAGGTCGCCCTAAGATCAGCAGACTGCGCCCGCTTTCGATCAGGTCCTTGATGATGTCCGTCGTGCCATAAACGGCGCGCCCAACACGGCAGGTCAAACCCACAATATGGCCGCGGCGATTGCGGATAGCAGAGATGCGGTGCAACGTGCGTTCAATGCCGGCGCGGTTATCGGCATCGAAATCGCCGATGCGCTCGACCACATAATCCAAATCAGCATGTTGCACCTCAAGCGAGCGCAGGATTATCTCGCGGTCGACGAAGCGGGCTGTTGGCACCCGCCCAAGGTCCAAGATTACCTCTAAAAGATCATCGCTGTGATTGGCTTTTTCGACCGCCTCAGCGATGGAAGGCGGCAAGACGCTCAATAACGCCTGTAAGTCATCGGTAATTTTCAACTGAGTCATACGTTCCGAAAAATTCTCCATAATTTACAAACGGCGCCGAAACTTCCGCCTGTCCGCTTTCAATAATGGGGTGAGCCATTGTTTGCACTGCGCGTAGCGTCACACTGAGATGTTTGACCATCACTGCTTGTTGCGGAGAGGCAAGGGCGCCCAAACTTTCCAGTACCGTTTCAAGCCAAGCTTGGTAAGATCGCACACAGACATAAAGCGGACGGGCAAAGCGATAAGGGATTTGCTGAATTAGGTCGCTCCAGGCAACCTGCAGGTTCTGCAGGTCAGGATGGAAGAGCGGTTGGATCCAGATACCGCGTTGCCCATAGCGCAATTCAACGTAGGCCAGCAAAGCATCGCCGGTTTGATACACCAACCCGCGCGGGGGCGCTTGGGGTGGCGGTTCGACTTGTTGCACCAGCGGCGGCACAATGTTGTGATATAGATTACGGATGGAGATTAAATCGCTCTCCACTGCCATGCGCCAACCGCTAGGCTGACGTTTTTTCTCACTCTTCGCCTCGGTTGGCAATTGCCAGACGCGTTGGCGCGAATACACCGCATACCCCACATGGCGCAAAGCCTCGAAAACGGGTGATTGCTCGTCAAGTTCCGCCAAAAAGCGCACCGCTCCGCGGGGAATCACCACTTTGGCAAAGTGCTCATGAAGCCCGGCGAGGCTGGCTGTGTTTAGCGCCTGCGGCGGGGTGAGAAAAAGGAGATGCGCCCAGGGCAAGCCTTGGGTTTGCAACACTTGGCCGATCAAGGGCAAGCCGCCGTTATCGGTCTGATAGACTGCCGTCACCAACCCGCTGGCAGATGTCAAGCTGGAGAGCATTGCGCCGGGCATAGAAAGAGCGCCGCGCGTCAAATACCACGCGCTGTAAAAATAAATACATTCCCCTCGCCAACGGTGGAAGGCGAACAGATCACGCCAATCAAAGGGACGAATGCTCATCTTCTAGAGGCTGCCCAACCGGCAAGGATCATTTTGGCGCGCTAACCAGTCTAAGGAAGTATTGGTGAAAGCGGGGGTCACCGGTCAGTTCGGGGTGAAAGGATGTTGCCAACCAGTGCCCCTGTTGCGCCGCAACGATCCGTCCGTCTTCCAAGCGGGCAAGCACCTGAACACCTTCTCCCACGCTGTCGATCAATGGAGCGCGAATGAAAATGGCATGGAATGGGTGATCGTCCTCACTAACTGTCTTTAGGGCAGGCACGTCCAAATCCACTTCAAAGCTAGCCACCTGGCGTCCGAAGGCATTGCGCTCTACCGTGATATCCATCAGCTCCAACAAAGGCTGGAGACGATGGGCATCTTTTGATAGAAAGATGGCGCCGGCGCATGTGCCCCAGATTGCCTTTTGCTGCCCAAAGCGCCGGAGAGGCTCGATCAACCCGAAATCGCTAGCCAGCTTGCCAAAGGTGGTCGATTCACCACCCGGCATGATTAAACCATCCACGCTATCCAGTTGCTCGGCAAGGCGCACTTCAACCGCTTCAACACCCAGCCGCCGCAGCATGGCGACATGTTCAGCAAAATCACCTTGTAAGGCTAAAACACCGATGCGCAATAGTTTACCAGCCACGTCCTGCAATCAACTCCGCCTCAGGGATCGATGAAATCTGCCGTCCGACCATAGGTTCGCCTAAATTGCGGCTGACCTCGGCTAAGATGTAGGGATCATTGTAGTGGGTGACAGCTTTAACAATCGCCGCTGCTCGTTTGGCAGGATCGCCCGATTTGAAAATGCCCGAGCCAACAAAGACGCCATCCATGCCCAGTTGCATCATCAATGCTGCATCGGCAGGGGTGGCAACACCGCCGGCGGCGAAATTCACCACCGGTAAACGTCCTAAGCTGCGCGTTTCCATGACCAACTCGTAGGGCGCGCCGATTTCTTTAGCGTAAGCCATCACTTCCTCTTCCGCCATGGTCTGCAAGCGGCGAATCTCGCCCAGCACGGCGCGTGCATGGCGAACCGCCTCGACCACATCGCCGGTGCCCGCTTCTCCTTTGGTGCGAATCATCGCAGCACCCTCGCCGATGCGGCGCAGGGCTTCGCCGAGATTGCGGCAACCGCAGACAAAAGGCACCTTGAACAGGTGTTTGTTGATGTGATGGGCTTCGTCAGCGGGCGTCAGCACTTCGGATTCGTCGATGTAATCGACACCAATCGCCTCGAGAATCTGAGCCTCGACAAAATGACCGATGCGGCATTTTGCCATGACCGGAATCGAGACCGCGTCCATAATCTGCAAAATCAATTCCGGATCGCTCATGCGTGCCACACCGCCGTGAGCGCGAATATCCGCCGGGACGCGCTCCAACGCCATCACTGCCACTGCGCCAGCATCCTCGGCAATGCGGGCGTGTTCCGGGGTCACCACGTCCATGATTACGCCGCCCTTCAACATCTGGGCTAGACCCTTTTTAACAGTAAAAGTTGCTACTTGCTGTTCCATAACATAAACCTCCAGAGTCAAACTGACTCGAAATTTTGTCCTAGATTTTTTCTTCATTCTACCACTACCTGAAAGGGCTGACAATCCTCTGTAAAAACCATCGCTTCGATAATTGACATCCGCCATGGTTCGCGGTATATTCTTCTCTGCGTTCGGGTGGGTCCGGCGCGGCGGAAGCCTGCGAACCCCGTCAGGTCCGAGAGGAAGCAGCGGTAAGGAGGTCCTTCTGGGTGCCGCCGGGTAGCCTGCCCGACGTTTTTTGTTGAATCCGCACAAAGATACCCCCTTCTTTTTCGTCATCCTTTCGATTGACGCATTCCTCCAAAGTCGTTATAAAGGGCATCAATGAACAAACGCTCTTGCTTAAAGTCCAACGCTAAGCGCAGCACGAAAACCGACCCTCGGTTTTCGGCTGTTGAGCTGTTTGGATGAGTTGTCAGAGCAAAAACGCAGCAAAAGCCAATCCTTGTCCAAGCCACGCTCCCTCCGAAACCGAGGGAGCGTTCATTTTTTATTATCGGAGTTGAAGCATGATCGAACTACTGGACTCTACCTTGCGCGAAGGTGAACAAACTCCTTTTGTAAACTTTTTGGTTGAAGAAAAGCTCGAAATTGCCCGCCTCTTAGACCTAGTTGGGGTAGAGATGATTGAGGCAGGCGATCCCAGCGTATCCCCCAAGGTCGCCGAGGCAATTGAAAAAATTGCTCAGCTCG
>CAKZNJ010000622.1 GCA_937129505.1 uncultured Anaerolineae bacterium
TGAAGGGCGAAATTGCGCGGCGGGTCGATGAGGCATTGTCGCTGCCGTCGCCTGCCGATAGCCAAAGCTCGCCCAAACTGGAGAAACCCAAGGCCGCCCCCGCACAGGCCCGGGAAGTCAAACCGGTGCGCAGCGAGGCCATCACCCTGCTGGCGGCTTTGCTGATGCTGCTCAATTTGGGAACGTTGAGCGACCTGCGCCATCTGCTCTATGGCTTGCTGGGGTTGTCCGCCGAATCACTCCCCTAGAAAGGAATGCCCATATGACCACGCGTCAGCAAGTCAACGAACTGTGTCGGCGGCGGTTGGGAGATCAGCGCGCTCCTTATGCTTTCACCGATCTGCAAATCAACCAGTGGATTCACGATGCCATCGCCGAATATTCCCAATTCTTCCCCCGCACCCTGTGGGCAGAGTTCACTCTATCTGCGGGCCAAAACCCGCTCGATTTGAGCAGCTTGATCGGCTTTCAAACCATCTTGCGGGTGGAATATCCTGGCGGTGTTCAACCGCCCTCTTTTTTACGCCGAGTGCTGCGCAGCCAAACGACCTTTTTCAACGGCTGTTCCGTTTATGACCTCGATCGCGATGAACAGGGAAGATGGCAACTCCATCTCGGTTTGACGCCCCAAGGCGGTGAGCGGCTGGGATTAACCTATCAGGCGGATCACCTCTACCCAGCCAGCGATGAGACTCACCTGACCATCCCTGACCGCCATCTAGAGCTGATCCTCCTGTTCGTGCGTATGGCTGCCCTACAAGAACAGCTTGCCCAGCTTGGGGCGCAGAGCCTGCCTGCTCCGTCACTCTTGAGCGTGCGGGCGTTAAACGCCGCCCGTGCCCGCCAGGAATATTTAGAAGCTCTGGACAAAGCCCGCCGGGCAGAAGGCGAAAGCGTGTTGGTGACGGGCTGGTAAAAAGGCGAGCGCAGAGCTGTCCTCCGAGCGGCTGATTGAACAGCAAAACCTCTCTGCACCAACTGAAAGCGGCGGGTTGGAGCTGTCACAACCCGCCTTGTTCACTTAGCCTCTACAACTTGTAAAAAGCGCCGTTTACCCACCTGCAAAATTCCACCATGCGGAAAGGGTTGGCTCGCATCGCTCAGCGTCTCCCCATCCAAACGCACGCCATGCTGTTCGATCAGACGGCGCCCTTCGCTCTTGCTGCCAACCATCTTCGCCGCCAGCAGAACGTCAAGGACGGTCTGACCCGGCTGGAAGTGATAAACGGGCATCTCTTGCGGCGTACCACCTTGCTGGAAGACGCGGACAAAAGCTTCCTCCGCTTCAGCAGCCGCTTGCTCTCCATAGAAAATCTCGGTGATCTCGCGGGCAAGCTTCATTTTCACGTCGCGGGGATGGTATTTCCCACTCGCCATGCCTTCTTCAAGGTCCTGAATGTATTCACCCGACCAGCGCGTCACCAGACGGAAGTAGCTGCCCATGGCGAAATCGGGGATGCTCATCACCTTGCCGTACATATCCTCGGCGGTGGTGTTCAAGGGGATATGATTGCCCAACGACTTGCTCATGCGCACCACTCCATCGGTGCCGGGCAAAATCGCCATGATGATGGGAATATTGGGCTTTTCACCCAAAAAAGTCATAATCTTGCGCGCTGCCGTCGCAATGTTGAAGAGCTGATCTGTGCCGCCGACCTGACAGTCGGCTTTTAGGGCATAGGCATCGTACCCCTGCATCAGAGAGTAAAAAGTCTCATGCAAGTAAATCGGGTCGTTTCGTTCCCAGCGCAGGCGGAAATTCTCGCGGGTTAAGAACTGCTGCAGCGTGAAATTGGAAGCCAAATGAATCAAATCGGCAAAATCCAATCTCGATAGCCATTCAGCATTGTAGCGGATAATGGTTTTTTGGCGATCGAGCACCTTATATGCCTGTTCGGCATAGGTGCGAGCATTCTGTTCCACTTCTTCGGGCGTAAGGCGGGGACGCAGGACGTCTTTATCCGAGGGGTCGCCAATCAGAGAGGTGTAGGTGCCGATCAGGAATGTCACCTCATGCCCCAGCTCTTGAAATTGGCGCAGTTTGCGCATGGTAATGGTATGACCGAGGTGTAAATCAGCCGTGCGCGGGTCATAGCCACAATAAACCCGCAAGGGACGCCCTTCCTGTTGCGCCTCGATCAGCCGCTGGCGCAGTTCTTCGCTAAAGACGTTTTTCAATTCCTCATCACCATATTCTGTCCCCCGCATCAGGTATTCTACTTGCTGGTCAATGGTCATCGCCAATGTCATGTTCTACTCCACTTTTGGATTTCAGCCGTTTCAAGCAGAAGGATGAAACTTAACCTGTTGTTCCCTGTCAATCAATCTTTACTTGCTGAGCTTGCCTGAATTGAATGAGTGTATTTTACCTCACCCCAGCATGCCGTGCGGGCTTGTGGTGGGTGGGTAGATCGTCATCCTGGGTATTCTCAACGAGAATAGATCACTTCTTCACCCAACTGCTCAGCGATGCGCAACCCGCTTTGTAAGACGATCTGGCGGACGATCTCATCTCCCTGAGCAAAGCCGGTTTTGGCTTGAACTGTCCCGCGATACTTGACTTCCCCTAGGGTGTGAAAATCGAAACGTGTTCCCTTTCCGCGCACCTGCACGCGTTTACCCCACACCGCCGGGCGCACGCGCACCTCTTCAATTTCCTCCCAGCCGAGCTTTACCTTGCGAACGCCATTTTCAAAGCGCACCCCGCCGCTGCTCAGGGCGAGGAGGGTTTTCCGCTCCACCCAATTGCCAAAGCTGATCAAGAGCGCAGCACCCAGCGTCAAAATCGCCAATAACTCACCGGTAAATGGCAATTCCCAAGGTGTGAGCCGAAAAACAAACCACAAGACGAACATCAAAAAGGCAAGAATCCAAGCGTTGCGTTCGCCGCTGCGGGGGGCTAATTCAGGGGTAAAAATTTTCTCGTCAGAACTCTCCAAGGTTAGAAAGAAAGCCTTTCGCCTACGATCAAAGCCACACAAAAGACGGAAAACAGGGCAACCAAGAGGATGCCACTGCGTGTCCAATGGAACTCCTTCCAATAGGTGCGTTCTGGATAGGCGCCAAAGCCGCGCGCCTCAATGGCAACTGCCGTATTTTCCGCCTTGCGCAACCCGTTCACGATCACCGTAAAAAGATACCGTTGCCACAAGCGGAGTCGATGTTTCAAAGGCGATTGGGCTGCTTTTCCCCGAATGGCATGGGCAGCACGTACCGCTTCCACTTCCCTTTGAATCAAGGGAATATACCGCAGCGCCATGAAAATAGCGAAAGCATAGCGGTAGGGCAAGCCCAGGTAGGCAAATCCCACCATCAGTTGGTAGGTATCGGTGGTCCAGATCAACAAAAACGAAGCCAGCACCATGATGGCTAAGCGGAAAAAATAAGCCCCGCCGGCTTCCAGCGGCTCTCGAAAAACGACATAACTTCCGATGTTAAACAGAGGCGTCACTCCCTTGGTGACGAAATAATGAAAAGCCCCCAGTAGAAAGGCAACTCCGAAAATCAACGGGGAGACACGCCAAATCGACTTCAGGGGCACTTTGGCGATGAATAAAGCAGTGAACAGCAGCACTCCAAACATCGTGGCGCGGCTGTAGGTGGTTTGAAATTGAAACGTCGCCACGACGACAATCACCACCCAAAGCAGTTTGCTCAGCGCATCGGCGCGATGGATGGGCGATTCTTTTTCAACGTAGACTAGAAGTTGTTCGCTCATTGGACTGCTCGGATAAATTTCTCCACCGTGTTGATATCTGCCGGGAGGCTTGCCCCCTGTTGACGCAACTCAGTAAGCAGGCGGTTTAAGGCTGTCGGGCGCAAATTGGCTTGGCGGATAACCTCCTCAAGCGTAAAAAGCGTCTGCGGTTCACCGTCATAGAGAATGCGTCCCTCCGCCATGACAATGGCGCGGTCAATGTGCGCTTCCACTAAGCGCATATCATGGGTGATCATGATGACGGTGATGCCCTGCTGGCGCAGTTGGTTAATGTAGTCCATCAACCGTTCCGTCATGCGCCGATCCTGACCATAGGTCGGTTCGTCAACGATCAACACTTGAGCGCCGCCGCCAACCAACATGGTCGCCACCCCGAGGCGGCGTTTGGCGCCTTCAGAAAGCGCAAAGGGGTGGGTTTGAGCGTCATCTTGTAAATCCAACTGACGCAGGGTATCCACAACTCGCGCTTGAATCTCACTGAGATGGGTAATTCCTTTGGCTAACAGGCTGTAAGAAAGTTCTTCAAAAACCGTATCGCACAAGAATTGATGTTCGGGGTTCTGAAAGACCAAGGCGATGTGGTTTGCTAGCTCGGCTACCTTCCATTGTGAGGCGTCTTTGCCAAACAAGCGCAGCACCCCGCCGGTGGGTTTCAACAGACCTACGAGAAGTTTCGCCAGCGTGCTTTTGCCTGCCCCGTTCTGTCCGATGATGGCAACGATCTCGCCGCGGCGCACCGAAAAGGAAACGCCACGCAACGCCGTGACTTTGGGGTTATAGGCATATTGCAGGTTTTCCGCTTCGATTAAGGCCTCTCCCCCTTCCACTGCCTTGGGTATCTGATCGCTTGGGGGGGCAAAGGTCAGATGGGCAAAGGCTTGTTTAGCTTCCGCAACGGTCAGGGGCAAGGTTTCGCGGTCAAGCTTGCCCTTTTCTCGCAGACGCAAGCCGATCTCGGTTGGCTCCGGCAGCCAAACGCCAACCTGTAACATGTGCAAGCCCGCTTGACGGATGACTTGGCGGGGTTCACCCTGAGCGATCATTTTGCTCTCAGATAAATAGAGAACCTGATCTGCCTCAGCGATGAACTCATCCAAGTCTTTGCTCACCAAAACGATCGTCTTCCCCTGCTGACGCAAGCGCAGAATTAACTCATGCACTGCATAAGTAGTGGCTGGGTCGAGATTGGCGGTAGGCTCGTCGAGGATCATCAGCGGCGGTTCCATCGCCAACACGGAGGCAAAGCCCAGCTTTTGAATTTGCCCACCCGAGAGCGCCCACACGAGATGATGGCGAAAACGGCTTAAGCTCACCGTCTGCAAGGCGCGTTCGACCCGCTGATGGATCTCGGTTTTGGGCAGCTTGAGATTTTCAGGCCCAAAAGCCACTTCATCCTCTACTCTCAAGGTGGCAAACATCCATTCCGGGTCTTGAAAAAGCAAGCCGGCCGAAAGGGCAAGGTCCTTCACCGCCGTTTGGGCGACATCTTTCCCGTCCACCATCACCCGCCCCTGCAAGACACCACCCAGCAGGTGGGGCAAAATCCCCGTCATTAACATACACAAGGTGGACTTGCCACAGCCCGAAGGTCCCACCAACAAGGTGAGCGAACCACGCGGCAGCGTAAAACTGACCTCGCTTAGTGCCGGGGTGGTTCGCTCAAAATGATAAAAAGTCACCTGATCGAAGGCGACAAGTGGCGCAGGCGATGATGAAGCCATGCGGTCTTGCGTTTCGTCAGGAGCGGGTTGCTCGAACTAAGCCCGTGCGGGCGATCATCTTGCCCAGCGCCAGCCCCAATAGACCCGACAGGATGAAACCAGAGATCAAGTTGATGGGTGTTGCGATCCAATATTGACTGACAACTTCTGGTGTGGTATCCCAGCCGAACAGATAAGCAGTCCACACCGTCCCAAATTGAGAAGCTGCTGCGCCAGCCAAGCCCAGGCTGAACCAATTAAAGGAGCGGTAGTTGCAGATCGCCAAAACAGCCTCGGCGGCGATTCCCTGAGTCACTCCCCAACCGATGGTGGCAATTCCAGAAGGATTGCCCAGCAGAGCCTCAACAGCCGTATCCAAAACGCCGACAATTAACATTGCGCCGGGCTTGCGGATGAGAAAGAAGGCAAGGATATATGCCCACATAAATGCCCCCTGCAGCGCCGCTCCTGCCAAGGGCCCACCCGCCGCATTGGCGGCGTTCCAGAGGATGCCAGTGCCCGTGTTGACCACGCCGGAGATCGCTGCGATCACCGCCATGAGGATCAGATCGCGGTTGGTGAAACCAAAGTTCCACCCGGCGGCGGTCTCTTCTTTGCCTAGCTTGACAAAGCGGGCAATTACCCCCAAGATGACAACAATAAGGACATTGATGACAAGCATTACAGGTAGAGTCATAGCAAAACCTCCTTAGAAAAAATATTTTGGCGTCATTTGCCAACCGAAGCCTTGTAAAGTAGCTACTTAATTAAACCCTCCCGCACTAACTCGGTTTTGACTTGGTCATAAAGGGCTTGCCACTCTGCAGTTGGGCGCAGGGTCTTTAAGTCATAAACCTGGTCAAAAGGCTTGCCAGGATTGCCGCCGGGCTGGGTAAAGACTTTTTCATATTTTTCCCACAGGCGCGAGAGCCATTCATTAGCTTGCTCAAGCGTCATTCTCTGGCGCTGGACTGCCAGTGCCACTTCCGCCATCCAGCGCGCCTCGAGACCGGAGCAGTGGGGCAGTTTGCCATCCGCCGAACCACAGCCCTCTAAATGACAGGCAGAGACCGAATTGACAATGGCATTGGCTGCCGTCTCGTAGAGCAGCTCAATCGTCCCCGCACCC
>CAKZNJ010000623.1 GCA_937129505.1 uncultured Anaerolineae bacterium
GGTAAATCTCGGCGATACAGGCCAGAATCAGGCGATCGCGCACCGTCTGGCGCATGCGCCCGTTTTCGCTCAACAAGGCATTGATCTCATCCAGCAGTTTTTCATCCATCGTCTTCTCCCCTGCTCACTCCGCCCGTTGGAGATAGCCGCCATGCACCCAGACTTTGATCGCCACCATTTCCCCCTGCTGTTCGAGAACTTCAACAGCCGCCCCACCGCAGAAGTCGCCGATGTCTGGCACCTGTGCGCCGTAAGCCGCTCTGGGGCGCAAGTTAACGTAGTCGAACCCCTGTCGTAAGGTCACCTTTTCACCCGGCCGCACATAAATGGGTGGAGGAAGCTGAGTGAGGGTCGGCAGCAATGCCTGAAAGTATGGCACAGCATCCACACTGCGCTTGCCATCTGGGCGGTATTCGAAATGCAAATGGGGGCCGCTTGAGCGACCACTGTTGCCGCTCAAGGCAATCGGTTGTCCACCTCGCACCGCTTGACCTGGCTCAACCAGAACGCTCGATAGATGAGCGTAAAGTGTGATGGCGCCGTCTTTGTGCTCGAGGAGGAGATACAAGCCGTAGCCTTGCGGCTGATTGGCAATTCGTTGCACCCTCCCTGTGGCGACAGCAAGCACCGGCGTGTTCAGGGGGACACCCCAATCCAGGGCGCGGTGCTGCTCGCTGAAACCCTGAGTTAGCGGATACGCTCGCTCGAATGGATAGATTAATTCCATATTCACCTCACAAGGCAGGATAAAAGGCATAATCCAAGACGCCGCTGATTTTGCTGGTGTTAAGGTCGGCGTTCATGCGGCAAGCGGCAATCGCTGCAGTCAGGTTTACACTGCTGTCCACACTGTAGCCGCTGGCAGCGCGCAGCAGGCAGTACAGAATCCTGACCGAGGCGGGGGGTTGTAAGCTGAATCTGACCGCGCTGCCTCCGCTGGCGGGGTGAGCCTTGTTTTCCACAATACTGAAGGCGAGGAAGAGGCTGCCACCGCTGACTTCGATCGTCGCTTGCGTCGGCGCTAAAGCGGAGCTGTGTTGATGGATCAGATGGCAGCGTTGCACTGTGAGACTGCCGCCGTTGACTAGCAAGCGTCCCCCAACTGTCCAATGGCAGTCTTGCAACGCTACTTGACCTCCATCAAGGCGCAGAGCATCCTGTTCTGCGAGGGTAGAGTCGATGTAGATTTCTTGCAGACGCAGGCAGCCGCTGAAGTTTGAGGCGGCGCGAATTAGCGGACTGGCAGTGCCTTCCAACCGCAAGCCCTGGATCGTGCAATGGGCAGCCTCGATCAGTGGGGCGATGTGTGCTTGCAGCGAGACGCTCCCTTTACCGTCCAAACTGGCGAGATGGACGTGGTCGGCTAGGGTAAGCCGTTCGGCATACACGCCCGGCGCAATCAGCACCAGCCAGGGGTTTGTGGCGCTTGGCGAGCGGGCAGTTGCTGCAGCGATCGCCATCTGAATCGAGGGGAAATCTCCGTTGCCGCCGCTGTCCACCACTAGGACGCGATCAGGACTGGCATTGTTGGTGGAGATGACGCGGTTCATTGTGCTCTTCCACTTAGCTGGAGAGGCTGAATGGGGTCGGCTTCTCCGTTTGCCCGAGCAGAGAAGCGGGGGGTGAGGCTGTAAGCTGCCTGATTGGCGATTAGAGCGGTGAGGAAAAGACGCAAGAGTTCAATTGCGCCGCTCGTCCCGCACCTCACTGTCATGCCTAACAAATCGGCGTAGGGTGAGCAAGCGAGAGCATACAGGCTCAAGGAAGTTGCCGCCAACACTACCAGCATCACCAGCCGTTTTGCCGTGCCGTCTAATGCCCCATAACGGCTTTTCAATCCCGGCAGGTAAGAGAATGCCAAGGATAAGATCAGCCCTGCCAAAGCAGTCAGTGTATCTGTGTTCATCGTTTCTCCTTTCTTTGGATAATGGGGCGGCTTCTCTGGCAAGGGGAGCCGTTCGAGAAACCGCCCTCCACATAACCCTTCGAAACCTAAATCAGCGCGTTAGCCACACCCAAGCTATGCATTGCCCGCCCGGATTGGCTTGGTGCAGAGAGAGCTTCAACCGCCCATTCACGGCATAGGGTTCGCACAGCGGCCGCAAGCCATCCAGGGTCAAAAAGTTGCCCGCTTGATCCTGCACTTGACGGCGTGGATAGAGGGTAATGTTGCTGGCACTGTTTGGACGGTTGACGATAAGCTCGCCCTCGCCATCCTCCACTGCGCTCAAGGTGACAGCCGATAGCGCACCGGGGTTGTTGCTGTAGACCAGGCGCACTTTCTGAATCAATCCCCTTACATGTAGCGAGAGATCCTCGCTGGCGTCGCTGGCAACGGCGGTCAATTTGATCAGGTCCATGGCGCTCACCCTCGCAGCAGGTAAACAACAGCGCTGACCGTCACCCCCGGGTTGGTCAGGCTCAAGCTCAGCTTCAGATTGCCATGCAGGGGAAAAGGGGTGGGCACAAACTGCGTCCCGTTAAAGGTCAGCGTTGTGCCGTTGTTGCTGGTCATCGCTCGCCGCGGGTAGAGCACGACATCGCTGTTGCCGCTGACATTGATGATCGATTCGTTAGCGGGATCGTTGACATCGCTGAGTTTGACGTTGGTCGAGGCAGGAGGTACGCCTTGATAGCGCAAGATAACCTTATACACTAAGCCGCTCATCATGGGCGAGAAACCAAAGGCGCTTGCGCTGCCGCTTGCGCCGCTGGCGGGATCGGTCGAAAATTGAATCACATCCATTGCTGTTCCTTTCGAGGGGAAAAGTCAGGGAGCGTATGCCTAGGTTTTGCGCGCCGGCCGTTTGTCGCTCAGCGCTCTTCCTGCTGGCTCAGCGGGGCGGGTGTGCGCTGCCGCGTTTGTGGCCATATCCTGTTTCTCTTCACCCCCAGTGGGTTCAACTTGGACAATTTCGCCTCCCAAGAGATAAAGGATCAACCGTCCATCTTCCTCGTGCAAAGCGAGAATAGGTTTATCCAGATTTAACCGTTGAAAAATAGCTTTTCTCAGCGCTTCTTTCATTTCGTTTGTCCTTTCAGAAGGGCAAAAGTTGAAGCAGTCCAGCTCAATCGAAAAAAAGAGCTTACCCTTTCGCTAAAGTTAAGGCGAGGCTCACATTTTGGGCGGCCGTTCCGTTGTTGCCATCGTAATCCAGCGTGATTAGCAAGCTGCTGTTCGCCGTCAGGCGGGGGTATTGGCCGCCAACGAAGTCTTTGAAGCTGGCTTTAACGGCTGGCGATTGATTATCCCCGATCGGACACTCGGCAAGATACGCGGCGGGGTTATCGAGGGTGCCGACCTTGAGGGTGGCATCGCTGTTGTTGGAAGCTACCGCCGAAATGTGCAGCAGCGTGCAGTCGAACGGCACAGCCACGAGCGGCGCCACATTGGCGACCAAGGTGCCGGGGATGTGAAAGCTGTAGGTAATCAAAGTTTCCATTGTCGTGCTCCTCAATTTCATGAGACATTAGCTTTGTATAAACCGCGGTAGTCGACCGGCCCGACAGCGAAGAAGAAGCGCACCTTGATGGGCATGACATCGTTCGAAAACATCAAACCCGCCGTTGGCGAACTGACGCTGTAGATTTCGGGGGCACGCCCATAACGATAACCCAGCCCGATGGAGGGATAGAGACGTGGATCGGCAACGGCTGCCCAATCATTGGTGTCGCTCCACAGGTCAACCACCACCACCCGTTCTCGGGCGGAGCGCAGACGCATCTCGGCAGTTTCGCCTTCGCTGAAGACATTAATCGGCCCGGGCCCTAAGCCGTTGGAGAGGGTGTAGCTGTAATCGTGAGAAGAAGCCAGAATTTGCAGGGCGGTCACCTCCAGATCCGGCGGTACCAGCAGGTAGCGTGGTGCGGTCAGAAAGCCCAAGCGTTCGCCTGAGCCGACCTCGCTTTGCTTGCGCATGGCATTGCGGGCGGCAACCCATGAGCTA
>CAKZNJ010000624.1 GCA_937129505.1 uncultured Anaerolineae bacterium
AGACTGCCAGCCATTTCGACCCTTTGAACGCCTGCCACGGCGCGTAATTTGGCAATCAATTGTTGCGCAAAGGGGTAGGCGCGCCCAATCGGGATGCGCTCCGAGCGCCGTTTATAAGCTTCGATCCCGGCTAAAATACGCGCTTCGGACTTTTCTCCCATTCCAGGCAATGTGCGCAGTTTACCGTTTCTTGCTGTTTCTTCAAGCTCTGCGATCGTCGTAACGCCGAGCTCTTTCCAGAACAGAGCGATTTTCTTAGGCCCTAAATCGGGTACGGCGAGCATCTCGGCAAGGCTGGGCGGCACCTCTGCAGTGAGTTTTTCCAAAAAGCCCAACTTTCCAGTGGTGAAAAGCTCTTCGATTTTTTCAGCGATTGCCTTGCCCACCCCTGGGATTTCGGTTAGTTTGCCAGCTTGCCAGATATCGAATGCATCACGGTTTAGTTCTTCCAATGATTCGGCTGCCTTACGATAGGCAAGCACCTTGTAGATCACTTCGCCTTTGATTTCAGATAAATCGGCAATTTGTTCGAAAATTTGGGCAAGTTGACGGTTGGAGTAGCGATGAAAGGTGGACATGCTAATCCTTGACCACTTGAACACCTTTCCAAAAGGCGATGTGCCCTTTAATTTGCTGAGCTGCCTGGCTGGGTTCGGGATAGTACCACGCCGCATCGCGATTGACCTGATCGCCAACCTTGATATGGTAATAGCTCGCTACCCCTTTCCAAGGACAGGTGGTATGAGTATCGCTGGGGAGCAGAAACTCTTGACGGACAGATTCGGCTGGAAAATAGTGGTTGCCTTCCAGTAATACTGTTTGATCGCTTTCTGCGATAATTTTGCCGTTCCAAATTGCTTTCATGCTGTTTTACCTCCTAAACTTATTGATCCGATAAAGGTATCCTTGTTGAGGAATTATACCTTTATTGATCGCGGTCAAAGAGCAAACATCAGCCTGTCCTAGACGGTCGCGTTGCTTTCTTGATGCGAGGGGTTGCTTTAGATTGCGGAAAAAAGTGAGCAGAGGGCTTCTCGCTCTGACACGGGAGCCATGTCATTCCGAAGGAGCGTAAACGACTGAGGAATCATTTACATTTCCCATTTCAACGCACTTACCCCAAAGCACCGTTTTTATATTTTTTCTCAGCAAACTTATAGAAAGCCATGTTTTATCGAAAAAAAACAGGCTTGACAGTCTCTAATAATAGAATATAATCTCTATATATGGACTAAAGCATTTATTATCTTGGTATTGACCTGTTCGTGATGACCGAGACAACCAAAACTTTACAAAAAGCGTTTTCTCTTTTGGAGATTTTGCGCCAAAACCCTGGCGGATGTCCTGCGCCTGATTTAATGCGTCAACTGGAGATGCCCCGAAGTACATTTTTTAGTTTAATCAATTTGCTTAAGGAATGGGAGTATGTCGAACAGCCACAACCACGCGGAAATTACCTGATCGGACGGCGGCTCTTGGCTTGGATCGGCACGCCGCTGCCCCTTTGGCGCGAATGGGTGGAGGCTTTTGAGCGAGAAGCTCTCCTGCAGTCATTCGACGAAACCCTTGCGCTAGCCCTGCCGCATCCCGAAGGCGCACAAATTCTAGTAGTGCTGCCCGCCAACCGTCGGCTGCAGCCTTTCTTTCGGGTAGGCGATGTGCTCTCCAGTAATGAATCGGCGGCTGCTTACCTCTTTCCCCCTCTCATCAATGAGAAGA
>CAKZNJ010000625.1 GCA_937129505.1 uncultured Anaerolineae bacterium
TGGTTGAAGCTCAGAGCGGATTATCTGCGTATGCTCAATTCGATCAACTGGCGGAAAATGCCCCTGAAACCTGCGATGGTTTGACTTTTATTCCTCACATGCTGGGACAACGTAGCCCCCATTTTAACCCTTATGCCCGAGGTGCTTTTATCGGCCTGCGCCGCTCGCATACCCGCTCTCACCTCTTTCGCTCGCTCCTAGAAGCTTGGGGATATACAATCCGATACGGTCTGGAGAATTATTATCCACAGGGTCATCCTTTGAAACGGCTCATTGCCACTGGCGGCGGGGCGAGAAGTCGCCTTTGGCGACAGATCGTTACCGATATCACCAAAATCCCGCAGGAGTACGCCCCAAATGCTGAGGGAGCAATTGCGGATGCCTACCTAGCAGGGATGGCGCTCGGCTGCTTTGATACACTCGAAGTCTTTAAAGAACGATGGTTACCAGTTGGTGAAATTATCCTCCCCCAACCAGATAAAAGTGAAATCTACGAAGAAGGATATTCAAGATTTGTCAGAATCCATGAAATTTTAGAACCCCTATTTCGATCCGAAAGGTGAAACAAGAAAGGAGTAAAACATGTCGAAGCTTGCATTGTTTGGCGGTGAACCTATATTCAAAAATAAGCGCCCCTTAGAAGATCGTTGGCCAGAAACTCTACCCGAGGATTTAGAAGCGATCCAGCGCGTCATCGATAGCGGCCAATTTTTGGGGATTAACCATCCAGAAATTGAGGCAGCCGAGCGGGAGATCGCTGAATATTTCAACGTTGACTACGTATTACTGATGGGAAGTGGTACAGCTTCGCTCCATGCTGCAGTTGCTGCAGCAGGTTGTGTGCCCGGAGATGAGGTCATTGTCCCTGCGCTTACATTTTTAGCTTCCGCCTCGGCTGTGTTGCATCATGTGTGCATTCCTGTTTTCGCAGACATCGACCCACTAACCTACAATATTGATCCGAAGTCGGTGGAGCGTAAAATTACTAATCGTACGCGAGCAATTATGGCGGTAGATTTGCATGGCTTGCCTGCTGACTACGAGGCATTGAGAAAAATTGCCGAAAAACATAATTTAGTGATTATTGAGGATGCCGCACATTCCATGGGAGCTACCTACAACGGTCAAAAAGCTGGCACGTTAAGTGATGTAGCTGGCACCAGCTTGATGCCGGTGAAACAATTGGCGACCTGCGGGGAAGGGGGAATCTTCTTTACGAATAATGTTGATTTCTATAATCGGGCGAGCATGGTGCGTTCCTTTGGCGAAGTGATTCAGAAAGATAAACCTCGGGCGTACAATGCCTTTACCTTGGGTTGGAATTATCGAATCAACCCAATCATGGCGGCATTTTTGAGAACACAGTTGAAGCGCTTAGACCACTACACCGAGCTGTTTACTTCCAATGGTGCCTACCTGAGCAAAGGGTTGTCTGAGCTGCCAGGGGTTATCCCACCGTATATTCCTGAAGGAAGCACGCATGTCTATCACATGTATCGGATTAAGTTCGATCCCAAAGCGGCGGGTTATGATGTTCACCCAGGCCGCTTTGCTAGGGCAATCGAGGACGCGATGGGAGCCGAAGGATTGCCCTTGCGTCTATATCAAAATGCCCCAATCCCTGGTCAAGCCATGTTCCGCACCAAAGAGGGATTTGGAAATGGCGTGCCCTGGTCGTTGCCCGGCACAAACCCGATCACATATGACTTTGAAGAATTTACGACTACCCTAGAGGTACTTGAAACTACTCGGTGTATTGGTAAGAACGGAAGCGCAGGTCCATGGTATTTCCGAAACCGCGAGACAATGGAGTTATATTTGAATGGTTTTCGGAAAGTCTGGGAAAATCTTGATGACATTGTCGCTTACGCTGAAAGGATGGAGTATTCTCCCCCGTGGTCAATCCTTGCCCCATCAACGCGAGGAGTTTGGGTAGAGGTTACACCGACAAAATCAGGGTAAGATAATACGATTTATGAATAACAGGGAGTGGACGGTATTCCACTCTCTGTTATTTTTTACAAATCCCAACAGAACTTTCCTTATGAATTAGTGTAAGGAATGGGATTCCTGAGAAATGAAAAAGCTAATCACTTTTTGGATTGCGCAAGCAATATCTTCGATATCTTCTTCGCTTAATAAGGGGTTCATTCGAATCATGATAAGGTCGTTGGGGAGGGATTCGGCAACCGGTAAACCGCTTCCATAACTTACTTGGCCTTTGTACCATGGCTCAACAAATGGAGCGTTTGTGTTTCCAAAACCTCGCTTTTCGACGAAAACAGGTTGTTGATGTAATGGGGTTGGGTATCGGCGGGTAGCAGGAATCCCTTCGGCAGAGATCGCCTTTGCGACGTCTACAGCGGGTAACTGGATCACTTTTCGGTCCAGTTTTAGGATGTATTTATAAAAAACATGGGTTACATTATCGGGTTCGTAGGGGGGAATAACACCTTCTATGTCGCGTAAACGTTGGCTTAGCAGATGAGCATTGCGCCGTCGCAGGGTGATATAGGTAGGGATTTTCTTGAGTTGGACTAATCCAATTGCGCCTTGGACTTCCGTCATGCGAAAGTTATAACCGAGAAAAGGATGATAATACAAACGTTCGCCCTGATAATAATCTCCGTCCCTTCTCAATTCCCCATGGTGATGGATCATCTTAGCGCGTTTTGCGAGATGCTCATCGTTTGTAATGATCATCCCTCCTTCACCCGCTGTGGAGATGATTTTATCCTCCCAAAAACTAAAACAACCCATTTCGCCAAACGTGCCCACCAGCCGACCGTTGTAGGTGGCTCCATGGGCTTGAGCAGCATCTTCAACGATAAAGAGATGGTTTTGACGGGCGATTTCTAGCAAGCTATCCAGATCCGCCGGACATCCATTAAGGTGAACGGGGACAATTGCTTTGGTGTAAGGGGTAATCTTTTGGCGGACTGAGACTGGGTCAATATTGAAAGTTCGTGGATCGATATCGGCAAAAATCGGAACAGCGCCGCAGTGCACCACCGGGGTTGCTGTCCCGATAAAACAATGCGCAGTATTGATCACATCATCTCCCGGACCGACGCCAAGAGCGGCGAGAGCGACGTGGATGGCAGCAGTTCCCGAACTGACAGCGATCGCATATTTGACACCGAAGTAAGCGGCAAAGGCTTCTTCAAATTGGGAGACGTAAGAGCCGGATTGTCGAGCATGTTTTCCTGAACGCAGAACTTGAATTGCAGCGTCGATTTCTTCGTCATACTGGGGCCAAGATGGCAAGGGGGTGGTCCTTACAGGAGTACCTCCGTGAATCGCTAGTTTTTTGCTCGTTTTTTTGTTTTGGGTCATCATTTTTACTCCTGTGAGTGCAGAGGCTATCTTCGATTATAACAAATTTCATGAGCGAAAAAGAAATTTTGAAATAACGACATGTTATAATCATTTCTAGTTAAAATATCGAAATATAATGTTTTCGAAAGCGAAACAAACATAGGAATCTATGCAGATCGTAGAGATGAGAAAATGACTTCTCAAGTTGATGAAAGGCGTTCCAGAATTCTCGAGGAATTAAAAAGAAAAAAACTTGTAAAGGTAACTGAGCTAAGCAGGATGTTTGGCGTGTCAGCTGTAGCGGTAAGACGCGATTTGCGGGAACTCGAAGAGATGGGATTGCTGAAGCGCGTGCAGGGTGGGGCGATCAATTTATTCGCAGATATGTTAGCACGTCCGTTAGCCCAACGCATGGAGCAAAATCATGAAAAAAAAGAGCGCATCGGTCGGTTTGCAGCCTCCCTCGTAAGGCCGAATGATCGCTTGATTATCGACTCGGGCACGACTACCTTACGTGTTGCCCAAAATATTGCACGACGTGTGAGTGAGCTGCAAAGTTTATCGGTTATTACGGGATTCTTGCCTGTGGTACAAGATTTGGGAAATTGCGCTGGTGTGCATTTGATCTTGCTAGGGGGCATCTATTTACCTGAGTATGACGTGGTCGTAGGCCCTCAAACGATTGAACAACTTAGGGGATTACATGCTGATAAGATGTTCTTAGGAACAGATGGATTAACCCTTCAACAGGGTTTAACCACTGCCAACGTATTAGAAGCTGAAGTAGCCAGAGCTATGGTGCGCGCCTCGAGCGAA
>CAKZNJ010000626.1 GCA_937129505.1 uncultured Anaerolineae bacterium
AGGGAGTGATTTTAATCAGAAACTTGTCGGGGCAAAAATAGCGCTTCAGGATTTGCTCATCTACCGGCAGCCCTGCCGTCAGGGCAAAATTCAACGTAACCTTGCGATCGCCTGGCTGGTAGAATTGCTCACCATAGGCTGCCATTTGGGCAAAATCCCATTTCTTGACCGGCATTAGTCGATCTCGCTCCTCCTGATCAGTTGTGTGAATCGAAAACTGAAATTGAAAGGCACCTTGAGCGTACTTGCGCTGCTTAACATCCAACAATCGCTCGAAGAATGCTTCGCAGTTTGCCGGAGCAATTGTGGATAGCGAAGGCATTAAACCAGGTGCATCATAGCGAGTAGGCAGCTCCTCCAGGACATCCAATACCGCTGAGTTGAGCGTTGGTTCACCCATACGGGCAAGTTGGATCTTGAACTGCCGGCTGGGTATGTGACGGTCCCCAAAGCGGGTCTGGACAAGAAAATCAATCTGGGCAAAGATTTCTTCCGCACTTAACTTTCCGCGATAATCACCACCAGCATCGCACATCTGACAGCGCATAGGACAGCCATAAAGAGTTGAGATCAGAAGAACCCATTTTTCGGCGCGGGAGAGCGGCGGCTGGGTTGCCTCCACGCACTCCACCAGTCTGCCCCGGCTCAGCTCCATGATATAGACCATTGCGACTTCTTCGTTTCCGGTATAAGCAACCACCTTCATAAGCAACCCTCCATAACTGTATGATAGATTTGCATTGCGGCTCGTAAACCGTCTCCAACGGCAATTGCCGTCTGACGGAAGATTCCATTCTTGACATCCCCAATGCGATAGCATCTGCCACTCGTCTCAAGGGCTTCCAATTGACGGCAAAGAGCAGGGTCAAGACAATCCAAACGGGGTTCGCGTCCGATAGCAACCAACAACGCATCTACCGAGCGAGTTTCGATATCCCCTCGCCTCGAGAGGGTCAATCGTAAGCCCTTTTCTCCCTCCGCTTCTACCCAAAGAACTTCCGTCTGCGGCATATAGCGAATAGCTGGATTGTTCTTGGCGCGCTCCCAAAGCAAAGGCAAACAACGGCGTATATCTGTGCGGTTAAAAATTTCAACCTGATTCTCGGCAGCTAGATTCAATGCATAATCAAAGGCAGCATCACCTGCCCCAATAATGGCAATCTTGGTGTGGCGTGGCTGGTTCAAGTCAACCACCTCGTAAAAAATGCGCCTTCGGGCAGAGGGATGAACCTGCCGTTCGGAGAGCTGTCGCGGGCGAGTGCCACAAGCAACGATCAAGACTTCACACATCACCTCTAGTTCTGAGGTGAAAACCCGAAACAGTTTCCCATCCCATTCAACTCGCCTTACCCCTTGCGCGAGCAGTTCAACGCCAATGCCCCTGAGCTGCTCTTCCATGCGGTATGCCAACTCAATCCCCTTGATGCCATTGGGAAAACCTGGGTAGTTCTCCACCCAATTGGCGTTGCGTAAAAGCCCTCCCACCGCTTTCTCTTCGAAAACAACCGTCGCTATCCCATAACGGGTCAATTGAACCCCGGCCGCAATTCCGCTCGGTCCAGCACCAATGATCCCTACAGTGCGATAAATCATGGCTTTGCTGTTTCCTCCGACAAGTTACAGGCGGCGACAATTTCATAGCAGAAGATCGGCACTGCAAAACCTTGGGTGAGGTTGAGCAGGGTTGCCTGATGGTAGCACTCGTGATACGTTGCTGTTCCATCTACCAGAAAAAAGGTTTCAAAACCGCGCTGAAAGGCGCTGCGCGCAGTGGTCTCGCAACATAAGTGGGTCATCACACCGCCGATGACGAGCTGTGAAACTTCAAACCGACGCAGGTTCTCTTCCAAAGGGGTCTGGTAAAAGGCATCATATTGCGATTTATCGATTACGTGCTTTACAAACGGTTCAAAAATAGGGTGAATTTGAACCAGAGGATGGGAAGCGGTGATCAATTCACGCCACCACGTTAGCATCAGCCGAGCATTTTCGACGGTATTCAAGTGGCGCGAGAAGAAAATGGGCTGCTGGATGCGCTCAAAAGCTTGAGCGACCTCGACTAGGGCGGGGAGAATAGCTTGGGAAGCAGGTAAAAAGGCATGGGAAGAAGGGTGGAGAAAAACCTCTTGTAAATCCAATAACAACAGAGCCGCTCTTGAGGGAGAAAAAGGCACCGAGCGCAGGCTATGCATTCGCTCGACGCGGCGCAGCATCTTTCGAGCTTGCTGTAGGCGATTGTCGCTTTGAAAATAGGCGGATTTCTTGGGCAAGGTCTCTGGCTCCGAAAACAAAGCGTGAGCGGCTGGCTCCTGGGTGGCGAGTTGCACGCCTATTTGGACGGTCAACCGTCCGCTCTTCATGGAAACCAGAACCCGATTACTTACCCAAAATTATACCTTATCTCTGGCGGAGAGGGGGTGGGATTTTTTCCGTGCGCCTATTGATCCCGCAAATGCAGCTCAATTTCGCATCGCTTCAGCATAGAGCAGACGATGTACCCGTAAAAAGGCGCAATGGAATGAATCTCTGATATAATCGCCTTCGCCTTTTGAAAAGAACTTTATGACAGGAGTATATCGGTGTACCCTACCCCACCTGAAATCGAGCGGATTTTAGTCACTTCAGAACAAATTGAACAGCGTGTGGCGGAATTAGCCCAGCAAATCAATCAAGATTACGCCACAGTGGAACGGCTCTATATTATTGGCATCCTAAAAGGAGCGTTTATCTTCCTCGCCGACCTCACCCGCCACTTGACCATCCCCCATGCGGTGGATTTTATGGCGCTTTCCAGCTATGGAAAGACGACAGTATCTGGCGCTGTGCGCATTCTGATGGATGTTCGCGAGCCCTTGGAGGGACAACATGTTCTGATCGTCGAAGATATTGTCGATTCTGGCCACACCTTGAACTATCTAACTCATTTGATTCATAACCGGCGCCCCGCTTCTCTGCGAACCTGCGTTTTGGTGCGCAAACAACGCAACGGAATTAATGTCACGGTAGATTATCTCGGCTTCACCATCCCTGATGTCTGGGTAGTCGGTTATGGGCTGGACTATGCCGACCGTTTTCGCACCCTCCCCTACGTTGCAGAACTCAAGCGTGAAGTCTATAGCCAGAAATAGGTGAATCATGGCAGAGATAGAGCATGTCAACAGCACAGATTTTCAGAATCAAGTTCTCGACTCAGCCCAGCCCGTTTTAGTAGACTTCACGGCGGTATGGTGCGGACCTTGTAAGATGCTAGAACCGCTCTTGAGAGACCTTGCCGATCAATGGGCAGGGAAAATGCGCATTGTTAAAGTGGATGTCGATCATGATCCCGAGCTTGCGATGCAATACAATGTCATGGGAGTGCCTACCTTAATTCTCTTTCAAGGAGGCAAGGTGCTTGAACGCCTGAGCGGCTACCAACCCAAAGATCGACTGCTGAAAGTGCTCCAACCTCATCTTCCTGTTTAGCGATTTCTCGTCTCTCGCAATGTAGTTATAAAGAATGATCAATGACACAGGGTGGAGTCGTTTACGCTCGTTCGGAATGACATGTCCCCCCGTGTCATGTCAAACGAAGTGAGACTACTTTAGATTTCTCAGTCGCTGGCGCTCCTTCGAAATGACAAGGTGGAGCAGTCGCTGGCGCTCGTTCGGAATGACATGGGGGTAACAAATCGCTATGCCCCAGAAGGGAGACTGGCAGAGCAGACCTCGTCTACTTATCCCTTTAGCAAAGCCCTTATACCAATCTGTAAGGGCTCTCGACCAAATAATTTTTATGATATAATTCTTATTGCTAATATTTGCAACTACAGAATTTTGCAATGTCCCACTGTCATACCACCCTTCAATCCCTCCGTCAGAAAGGGTTTCGCATCACCCCGCAGAGGGAAATGATCGTTGAAACCCTCGCCCACAGCGAAGGCCATCTCTCCGCCGAGCAGATTTATCATCTCATCCAACCCCGCAGCAAATCCATTAATTTAGCCACCGTCTATCGCACCTTAGATTTGCTGGTAGAACAGGGATACGCAACCCGATTGGTTGATAGAGAGGGCAAATTTCTCTATGCAACCCGGCAACAGAGCCATCACATTCATCTAGTCTGTCGCAAATGCGGGCGTACCCTGGCGGCAGATTACGAAGGTCTTGAACCGTTTTTAGTCCACCTAAAGCAATGCTACGGCTTTCAAATTGAAATCGAACACCTCACTTTTTATGGGCTTTGTCCTGAGTGTATTCAAGTTACATAATTTTTCGAACAGGAGGTCAAGATGTTCTTTTCACCTGCACCCATGCACATCCCCGATGGCTTTTTATCTACAGCGGTTTCAATTGTCCTATGGATCGTCAGCATAGGGGTCATTGCCTATGCCCTTAAACGCGTAGGAAGCGAATTAGGTGAACGCCAAGTGCCGTTTATGGGCGTTTTGGCAGCTGCTATCTTTGCCGGTCAAATGCTAAATTTCACCGTGATTGGTGGCACCTCCGGCCACCTGCTTGGCGCCGCATTAGCCACCATTCTGCTGGGTCCATGGGCAGCTATTATTGTCATGACCAGTGTCGTTGCCATCCAAGCTCTCATCTTTCAAGATGGCGGGTTGGTCGTCCTAGGGGCGAACTTATTTAACATGGCAATTGTGGGGGTCGCGGTGGCTTATATGGTCTATCGAACGATCTACCGCCTGAGTGGCGGCAAGCAATGGGGTATCTTTGTCGGTGGTTTTCTGGCTGCTTGGGCTTCTATCGAACTGGCAGCGCTGTCTTGTGCGCTTCAATTAGCTGCCTCGGGCACATCCCCGGCCAATGTTGCCGTCCCAGCCATGGGTGGCATCCACGCCCTGATCGGCATCGGCGAAGGTCTGATTACGGTTGGTGCGCTTGCCTTTTTATATGCAACCCGCCGCGATCTGCTCACGGCTGGTGAAGGGAGCGCCACTCAGGGCAAGCTGGTCTGGGCTGTTGGTTTAGCTATCGCTCTGCTCTTAACCATTTTTTCTCCGCTCGCCTCCGCTTATCCCGATGGATTGGAATGGGTTGCCGAGGAACACGGCTTTTTGGAAACCGCGCGCGACCCGCTCTATGAGATCATCCCCGATTATGTCTTTCCGGGAGTGTCCAATGAGGCTGTAGCCACCATCCTTGCCGGGATCGTCGGCACTCTGATTGTTTTCGGTGTTGCCTTGGTTGTCGGCTATGCCCGCCGCAAGCGACAAGAGGCTTAGAATAAGCAAGCTACACCCCCTCCCAGCAAGCTCTCTCGGCGTATAATTTGCCGAGAGAGCTTGTGTTTATCAACCAACTCGACTTGACACCATAACTGGTAGGAAATTCATGCATATTCATTTTCTCGATCCCTATCAACATCGGCTCAGCCCCATTCATGCAATGGATGGGCGGGTAAAACTCGTCTTAGCGATCGCCTTTATCTTGACGACATCTTTGACACCGATGGGAGCATGGGCAGCCTACATCCTGCTGTTTGCCCTGCTCCTTTCTGCCGAAATGCTCAGCGAAGTGCCACTCTCTTATTTCTTCCGCCGCGCCATCCTCGCCCTACCTTTTGTATTGGCAGCTTTGCCGCTGCTTTTTACACTACCCGGCAATGTTTTAGCTGAATTTTCGCTTGGGGGATTCTCCTTGCGCATCTCAGCGGAAGGGCTCACCCGCCTATTCAGCATTGCCGTCAAGTCTTGGTTGTCGGTTCAGGTTGCCATCCTATTGACCGTTTCGACCCCTTTCCCCGATCTGCTCCAAGCCATGCGCTCCTTGAGACTGCCGCGCTTGTTGGTCGCCATTTTCGGACTGATGTGGCGCTATCTATTCATCCTCGTCGACGAGGCATTACGGCTTATGCGCGCAAGATCAGCGCGCAGCAGCGAACATCCCCAGCAAGTCTATCCCAGCGGTCGTACCATGGTCTGGCGGGCAAAGGTTACCGGTGGAATGGCGGGCAGTCTCTTTTTGCGTGCCTTTGAGCGCTCCGATCGCATCTATCTGGCGATGCTTTCTCGCGGCTATGACGGCGAAGTAAGATTAAAACCCTTCCCTCCTATTAGCCGCACGCAATGGCTTTCCCTGCTGATCGGTATCGGTTTCTTGGGATTAATTCTCCTTCTTTCTCAACTCCTAACCCTCTTGAGGTGAACAGTGCACCACTCCATAGAAATTTGCAACCTTTCGTTTCACTATCCAGATGGACACTGCGCCTTGGAACAGGTCAATTTAGTCATCACGCCGGGTGAAAAAGCAGCCTTGGTAGGTCCCAATGGGGCTGGTAAGTCTACCCTTCTCCTCCATCTAAACGGCATCTTGCAAGGAAAGGGAGAAGTGCGGGTTTGCGGCTTGGATTTGAACGAGAAGAAAAATCTCCCCAAAGTGCGGGGCATGGTCGGATTGGTTTTCCAAAATCCAGATGATCAATTGTTTTCGCCGACTGTCTATGATGACGTTGCTTTTGGCCCCTTGTACCAAGGGCTACCCTTAGCAGAGGTAGACCAACGCGTTCGAACAGCCTTACAAGCGGTTCACATGGAAGCATACGCTCAGCGTGTTTCGCATCACTTGAGCGTGGGGGAGAAAAAACGCATTGCCATCGCCACCGTGCTTTCCATGCAACCCGAAGTGCTTGTCTTAGACGAACCAACGGCAGGGTTAGACCCTCGCGCGCGGCGCAATCTCATTCACCTGCTGGCAGAGCTGGATATGACGATGTTGATCTCCACTCACGATATGCTGCTGGTGCGTGAATTGTTCCCCCGTATGGTCATTATGGATCAGGGACGGATCATTGCCGA
>CAKZNJ010000627.1 GCA_937129505.1 uncultured Anaerolineae bacterium
AACGCAATAAGAAAAGCCGACGCTTCATTTGAGTTGAGCGAAAAATTACGTCGCATCCAATGCCCTTATTGCCGCAGCGCAAACCCGGTCGGCGAGTCAAATTGCATCGCCTGTGGAGCGCCCCTTGGAGACGTACAACCGACCACATGTCTCAAATGCGGCTATGTGGTTACCCCTAGCGAAACCGTCTGTCCCAACTGTAAACAACCGATTAGTATTTGAACTGCGTCTGTTTCGCTAAAGGATGCGCCACCTGCGTCCATCTCGCTGAATAAAATCATCTACTCCGCTTGGACCCCAGGTGCCAGCTTCATAAACAGGAAAATTCGTTACTTTTGCCTTCTCCCAGGCTTCCAAAATGTCGGTGGTGAATTTCCAAGCTGCTTGCACTTCATCTGCCCGGGTAAATAATGTGGCATCACCCATCATAACATCTAACAGCAACCTTTCGTAAGCCTCAGGTGGCTCAGTCCCAAAGGTGGATACATAATCAAAGGACATATTGACCGGCGCAATCTGATTTATCGGTCCTGGCGCTTTCGCACCGAAGGTGAGGGTTATTCCTTCATCGGGTTGAATACATAAGATCAATTGGTTGGGAGCGTCGCCAGCCATATTTCGCCAACCAAATAACGACAAGGGGACTTGTTTATACTGGATCGCGATCTCTGTAACACTTCTAGGCAGTCTTTTGCCAGACCGGATATAAAAAGGCACTCCAGCCCACCGCCAATTATCAATAAAAAGGCGCATTGCCAAAAAAGTTTCTGTAGTGGAATCCAAAGCTACACCCTTTTCGTCTTTATAACCAATGACTCGTTTTCCATCGATCACCCCAGACACGTATTGACCTCGAAAAGTATTCACCAAGGCTTCTTCGTTTTTCAACGGCCGCAGGGCTTGGAGGACCTTGATCTTCTCATCTCGAACGGCATCCGCGGTAAAGGCCACAGGTGCCTCCATGGCTGTTAGGGTTAATAGCTGCAGCAGATGATTTTGAAAGATGTCACGAATTACGCCTGCTTTTTCATAATATCCTGCTCGATTGCCCACCCCTCCTGTTTCGGCCATGAGAATTTGAACATGATCGACATAGCGACGGTTCCATAATGGCTCGAAAATCCCATTGGCAAACCGAAACACTAAAATATTCTGCACAGTTTCCTTGCCCAGATAATGATCGATGCGAAAAATTTGATCTTCTTCAAATACCTCGTGGACTTTTTCATCAAGAACCATTGCCGAAGCCAGATCGCTCCCATAGGGCTTTTCAATCACAACTCTGACCCAGCCAGAAAAATCACGGTTTAGTTCTGCTGATTTTATTCCCTGTAAAATGTCAAGGTAAGCATCCGGCGGCGCCGCAAAGTAATACAAGACATTCTCTATTTGAATTCGCTGGAGTTCTTGCTTTAAAAGGCGATAGCCATCCCAATTCTGAAAGTCCGATCGAATGTATAAACAATGCTCCAACAAACGGTTTTGGTCTCCCCCTTTGATTTCGTCAATGCCCTCCAACGATTGCAGTAAGTGTTCCCGTAAAATCAGGTCATTCCAATCTCGACGAGCAAATCCGAGGATATAAAAAGGGGTTGGCAGGCGTTGCTTTCGATAAAGATGTTGAAGGGCGGGAATTAATTTTCGGGAGGTGAGGTCACCTGTGACCCCAAATATGACGATGGCAGTTGATTTTTCCATTCTAGCTTCTCTTTAATTGCATTCCCTATTTTATTATGTATGTCAAAATAGCTTTATGCTATTTGTAACTATTCAATTGGAGCATTCTTTTCTATACTACTTAGTGTTAAATGAGCGGTATTGTCTTATTTTATCTTAAAAAGTACTCTCTTTTATTGAAAATGACCATCTGCCTAACTCTTATCCCATATTCAGCAAGTAGACCGACTTGCTCAAAACCACAGACCTAAAAGGAGGTGCTCTTTGTCATCCGTAAGCGTTTCTCCAACTCAGGAAGGGAGCCGGCAAAAAACGTTTCTAGAAGAAGTCATCGAGCAAACACCTGGTGACTGCCACCTTCTGAACTGCATCCAATGTGGCACGTGTGGAGGTTCTTGCCCCTCAGGACAAGACATGGACCACACACCACGGGCTATTTTTGCGATGATTTCCGCCGGGCTAAAGAAGGAAGTTCTAAAAAGTAACACACCATGGTTTTGCGTCTCGTGTTATTACTGTACTGTACGCTGCCCTCAGTCTGTCCACATTACAGACATCATGTACACCCTCAAGCGCCTAGCGGTCAAAGAACAAATATATGACGATTCAAAAGCTCCGGATTTCTCAAAAACATTCATCGATTGGGTTGAGAATTATGGTCGCGCTTTTGAACTTGGCTTGATGTCCATGCACATGATTAAGCATAACCCCTTTGGTGTTTTCAAAATGGCTGGAATGGGAATGGGGATGATCTCCAAAGGACGGATGGCATTTACACCCACGCGCATCAAAGGCATGGACAATCTCAAAGCCATACTGAATAAAGCCAAAGAACTGGAGGCAACAGCATGAAATACAGCTACTTCCCCGGATGCTCTCTTGAACGGAACGCTGCTGCGTACCACACCTCAGCGATGGCTATTGCGAAGCCGTTAGGTATGGAGTTCATTGAGGTAGATGATTGGAACTGTTGCGGCGCAACCGAATATGTCTCCTTAAACCTTACTGCCTCCTATGCCCTAATTGCTCGCAATTTAGCCCAGGCTGCAAAGGAGACCAGCACACAACAATTGGTTGCACCTTGCAGTGCATGTTATTTGAACCTCAAGAAATGCGATGCCTATATGAAAGAGAGTGCTTCGCTGGAAGAAAAGATCAATACTGCTTTAGCAGCGGGCGGTCTTTCTTATAAGGGCGGCACCCTAAAGGTTCGTCACCTGTTGGATGTTGTTGTAAATGACATCGGATATGACGCCATTGCAGAAAAAGTAACCAAACCTCTGAAAGGCCTGCGCATCGCCCCTTATTACGGCTGCATGATCGTTCGTCCGAAACTGAGCGAGAATGGCACCTTCGACAATCCAGAGTATCCCACCACGTTGGATAAGCTGCTCAAAGTTTTGGGTGCCACGGTCATTGATTTTCCCTTGAAGGCACATTGCTGCGGAGGCCATATGACCCAAATCAGCGAAAGCACCGGTTTTGAGCTAATCCGGCGCTTGATTAAAGCAGCTTCCGATTATAGAGCGGATCTCATTGTAACCCTTTGCCCGATGTGCCAATTGAACCTAGATGCCTTCCAAGGCGCAATGAACGCCTATTTCAACACCCAATATCACATGCCCGTACTCTACTTCACTCAAATGATCGGCTTAGCCTTTGGTTTGGATGCAGCCAGCTTAGGCATCGGCACAGAGTTGGTGGACGCTCGTCCAGCCCTCTCTAAAATCGGAATAGAAGTACCAGAAGCCGAGCTGGTCATCAAGAAACCACCAAAAGAGGCCCTGCCAATGCCATCTATGCCGGAGGAGAAATAAGCCATGTCAAACGAGAAAATTGGTGTCTACATTTGTCATTGTGGGAGCAACATTGCAGGAACTGTGGATGTTGTGGAAGTTTCCCGTTGGGCAGGCGAAACGCTGAAAGATCGTGGCGTGGTTGTCTCACGGGATTACAAATTTATGTGCTCCAGTCTTGGTCAGGAACTTATTCAAAAGGACATCAAAGAACTCGGCCTAACCCGGGTTGTTGTGGCGGCCTGTTCCCCGCACCTTCATGAGCAAACCTTCCGCAACGCCTGTAAAGAAGGCGGATTAAATCCCTATCTATGTGAGCTAGTTTCCATCCGTGAGCAGTGTTCGTGGATTCACCCCGACAAAGCCGTGGGCACGGAAAAAGCAAAAGCGATAGTGTCCGGTGGCGTCGAAAAAGTGATTTGGGATGAACCACTCGAACCCTTGCGTGTTCCAATAAATCCGGTCACCTTGGTCGTTGGAGGAGGCATAGCCGGTATTCAAGCCGCGCTTGAAGTTGCCAACTCCGGCTATCCAGTGATTATGGTAGAGCGTGAGCCGTCCATTGGCGGACACATGGCTCAATTTGACAAAACCTTCCCCACTTTGGACTGCTCCGCCTGTATCTTGACTCCGAGGATGGTTGAAGTCGGCTCTCACCCCAATATTAAACTTTTCAGCTATGCAGAAGTCGTCAACGTGAGTGGTTATGTGGGCAACTTCCAAGTAACCGTGAAACAAAAAGCCCGCTCAGTAACCACTGAACTATGCACGGGCTGTGGTATTTGCCAAGAGAAATGTCCCAAAAAGGTTATCGACCCAGTCTTCGAAGCTGGGCTTGGTTACCGAAAAGCCGTTTATACTCCCTTCCCTCAGGCAGTGCCTAAATATCCTATAATCGACAGAGAAAATTGCACCTACTTCCACAAAGGAACTTGTAAAGCCTGCGAGAAGTTCTGTCCAACTGGAGCAATCAATTTCGAACAAGAAGATGAGTATTTGACGTTTGATGTTGGACAAATTATCCTTGCTACGGGTTGGGATCTGTTCGATGCCCGTCGCATTCCCCAATATGGTTACGGGAGACTGGCTAATGTCTTCACCAGCCTAGAGTTTGAACGCCTAACCAATGCTGCTGGTCCGACCGGGGGAAAAATTGTCCTGCGTGATGGCGTTACGGTTCCGAAGTCTGTCGCCATTATTCACTGTGTTGGCAGTCGTGACAAAAATTACAACCCCTACTGCTCTGCGATCTGCTGTATGCAGAGCTTGAAGTTCGCTCATCTCGTCCATGAACGGACAGGTGCCGAGGTGTACAATTTCTACATTGACATGCGTACACCCGCCAAGGGGTACGAGGAATTCTACCAACGCCTACTCGAAGAGAGGACGCACTTCATCCGTGGAAAAGTAGCCGAAGTCACTGATGCTGCTCGTTATCCTGGCGAAGAAGGTAAATTGATCGTTCAAGCAGAAAACACGCTCTTCGGCAAGCAAATGCGCGTTCCAGTGGATATGGTTATCCTCTCTGCAGCCCTAGAACCTCGCCATGATTTCAAAGAGGTAGCCCGTCTGTTCGGTATCTCATGCAGTGAAGAGGGTTGGTTGATTGAACGCCATCCCAAGCTAGATCCTGTCGCCACCATGACGGAAGGGATTTACATCGCTGGCTGCGCCCAAGGTCCAAAAGATATTCCAGCTAGCGTAGCCCAAGGAGCTGCGGCGGCTGCTCGTGTGGTTGGCAAAATCCAACAGAAAGAAATTACCATGGAGCCAATTCGCGCCTCAATCGATCAGGACAAATGCTCCGGTTGCCGCATCTGTAACAACATGTGCCCCTTCAATGCTATTAGCTTCATCGAGGATCGCATGGTGTCTGAAGTCAACCCAGCTCTCTGTCAAGGATGTGGAACCTGTGTTGCAGCTTGTCCGGCGGGTGCAATCTCAGGTACAGTATTCAGCGATCAAGCTATTTTGGCTCAGTTAGATGGCTTATTGCTCAACAATGTCAAAGCCATTGACCTCACACCCGCATAGAGCATAGGAGGAAAGGAATGACTGAACAGTTTGAACCTGTAATCATTGGATTTACCTGCAACTGGTGCAGTTACCGTGCAGCGGACATGGCAGGCATGGGGCGGATTAAATATGCACCGAATATCCGATTGATTCGCTTGATGTGTTCCGGCAGACTCGATCCGACCTTTGTTATCAAGGCATTCGCTGGCGGAGCAGACGGTGTCTTGGTATCTGGTTGCCACCCCGGTGATTGTCACTACATCGAACAAAATTACAAAGCAATGCGCCGTTTTTATTTACTCAAAAAACTGCTCACCCAAATGGGGATCGAACCTGCTCGCCTAAAGCTGCTCTGGGCAAGCGCTGCAGAGGGTCAAATCTTTGCTGATGAAGTGACCAAATTCACAGAAGAGGTGCGAGCTCTCGGCCCACTTAATTGGAATCCTTCGGCCGCTCTTCAAGCTGAAGCTAGTTTTCATGTACCTGCGGAGGTGGCAGCATGACATCGAACGGTAAACCGAAATTTGCAATGTATTGGGCAGCTTCGTGCGGTGGTTGCGAAATAGCTGTGCTAAACATCCATGAAAAAATCTTGGATGTAGACGCCAACTTTGACGTAGTTTTCTGGCCCGTTGCCATGGACGCCAAATACAAGGACGTCGAAGCAATGGAGGATGGTTCGATTCTTCTCACTCTTTTCAATGGCGCAATCCGCAATGAGGAGAACGAACATATTGCCAAACTATTGCGCCAGAAGTCCCAGATCCTTGTCGCCTTCGGTTCTTGCGCCACGGAAGGTTGTATGCCAGCATTGGCAAACCTTACCCCAATCGAAGAAGTGTTTGAGACGTATTATTCAACCATCTCAACGGACAATCCACAACATATTCACCCCCAACCGGTCTACAAAGTTCCCGAAGGGGAAATCTACATCCCCAAACTTTTCCCCATCGTTCGAACTCTCGATCAAGTGGTAGAGGTTGATTATTATATGCCCGGCTGTCCGCCTGAATCCCATCAAATCGCAGCAGTGATCGATTTGGTGATTGATGTTTTACAGGGCAAAGCAGCTCTGCCACCCAAAGGAACCGTGATCGGTGCAGGAGGTTCGACGGTTTGCGACGATTGTCCGCGAAAGAGAGATGTCAAGAAAATCCGTGAATTCAAACGTATCCAAGGCGTCATCTTGGACCCAGAAATCTGTATATTAGAGCAAGGCGTGATTTGCAGTGGTCCAGCCACAAGAAATGGGTGTGGCGCTTTATGTCCCCAAGCTGGTTCACCCTGCATTGGGTGCTATGGGCCAGCCGAGGGGGTCATTGATTACGGCGCAAGATTGCTGACAGCCGTCGCATCGGTAATTGATAGCAACGATCCTGAGGAGATCGAGCGTATTATCGATGGTATCCCGGATCCAGCTGGGATGTTCTATCGCTTCAATTTAGGCGGTTCTTTGCTGCGCGCAAGTAAATCTGCCTGGGCAAAATAAGGAGGTATAGATGCAACGAATCACAATTGATCCCATCACCCGTTTGGAAGGACATGGCAAGATTGAGATCTTCCTTGATGAACAAGGGAATGTCGCCAATTCGTACTTCCAAATCCCAGAGCTGCGCGGTTTTGAACGGTTCTGTGTCGGCCGCCAAGTAGAGGAAATTCCAATTCTCACGAATCGCATTTGTGGCGTCTGCCCTGAAGCCCATCATATGGCATCAACCAAGGCTCTGGACGACCTGTTTCACGTTGAACCCACCAGCGCTGCCAGGAAGCTTCGTGAACTCCTGTATAGTTCCTTCTACGTAACTGACCATACCACCCACTTTTACATCTTGGCTGCCCCTGACTTTGTTATGGGCCCAGATGCGCCACCTGCAGAACGCAACATTCTCGGGGTAATTGCTAAGGTAGGGCTCGAGTTAGGCGGTGCTGTCATCAGGACGCGGCATGAAAATCACTGGGTGGTCCAGACGATTGGTGGGCGTCCAATACACCCTTGCTTCGGATTGCCCGGCGGCGTCCTCACTCCTGCCCGCCCACCGACCTCACGCGGCCCCGCCAGACACCCGCTTGCGCCTGCGGCGAGTGCGGGGGGCCGGGGACGAAGCCGGACGGGGAGGCGTCAG
>CAKZNJ010000628.1 GCA_937129505.1 uncultured Anaerolineae bacterium
TGTCTCTGATTGTTTGGATGTCGGCAAGCAGCAGATCCAACCCCATGGTCATGGCTGGCCGATCACGTTCAACATTTCTGATTGGAAATGGACCTGTAAATAAATTCCCTCCCTTCCTTCCTTGCGGGTCGTCTCCTGGGGACGACCCGCCCGATTCTATTTGCGAGGTAATCTGATGACCTTCTTACGGTTCTTAACGAAGAAGTTAATGCGCTTGATTCTATTGCTGTTTACGATGTCTGCTCTATCGTTTACTTTAGTGAGCCTCTCTCCCATAGACCCGGTGCAAGCTTATGTGGGAGCAGAGATGATGCGCATCGGACCCGAACAACGTCAACGCATTGCCGAGCGCTGGGGTCTGAACGATCCGCCGTTAATCCGCTACACCCGCTGGTTGAGTAGTGTCATCCGCGGAGATTTGGGCATCTCGGCTATATACAATCAACCGGTCAGTAAGGTTATCCGCCAACGATTTGTTACTTCTTTGGGGCTAATGTGCACCGCCTGGCTGCTCTCCGGTATTCTGGGTTTCATCTTTGGAGTCATTAGTGGCGCGACAGCGGGTTCATGGCTCGACCAAGTGATCCGTTTCTATGCTTACCTACTGGCTTCAACGCCGACATTTTGGCTTGCTCTTTTGCTGCTCATTGTCTTTGCGGTGGTTCTCAAGTGGGCGCCGATCTGCTGCGCCACTCCACCGGGGCTTCTGCCCGAACAAGTCACCCTTGCCCAACGCATCCATCATCTTGCCCTGCCGGCTCTCACGCTCAGCATCATCAGCATTGCGAACATCACCTTGCATACCCGTCAGAAGCTCATTCAGGTCCTGAACAGCGACTATGTCCTGTTTGCGCGGGCGCAAGGGGAAAATCTGTGGGGAGTGGTCTGGCAGCATGGCTTGCGCAATATCTCGTTACCTGCCATCACCCTGCAATTTGCTTCCCTCAGTGAGCTGTTTGGTGGTTCCGTTCTGGCCGAACAAGTCTTTGCTTATCCCGGCTTAGGACAAGCGACTGTCCAAGCTGGCTTGCGGGGTGATGTTCCTCTCTTGTTAGGGATTGTCTTGTTTTCTACGATCTTCGTCTTCAGCGGCAACGCCATCGCCGATATTCTCTATCACCTGATCGATCCTCGCATTCGCTTTGGAGCGGAATCATGAATCTGGATTTACCCCGATCCTCTAATCTGGTTAAGTCATTACCGCTGGCGCACCGCCGCTTTCTGAGCCGCCGTCACCAGACTCTGTTGCTGATCCTGCTCTGCTTGGCATGTCTTGTTGGCGTCTTAGCAGGGAGTGGACAAACAGCGTTGGCAAACCAAACCAACCTGAGCGAGCGAAATCAAGCTCCGTCATGGGTTCACCCCTTCGGCACTGATTGGCTTGGCCGTGACATGTTGGCGCGCACCTGGGCGGGTTTAAGCCTGAGTTTGAGAGTGGGGTTTCTAGCCGCCCTTTTTAGCTCGCTCATTGGTTTATTGATCGGTCTTACCGCCGCTACCCTAGGTGGAAAGGTGGATGTGTTCTTTTCTTGGTGGATCGATGTCTTTCTCAGTTTACCGCACATGGTTGTTTTGATCCTCTTAGCATTTGTCAGCGGCGGCGGCTTGATGGGAGTGGTGATTTCGGTTGCTCTGACCCATTGGCCCTCTTTGGCACGCGTGATTCGCGCCGAAGTCTACCAGATCCGCTCTACAGACTACGTGCAAATCTCGGCGAAATTCGGACACTCACCCTTCTGGATTGCTCGGCATCATATTCTGCCCCATGTCTGGCCGCAGTTTCTGGTGGGTTTGATTTTGCTCTTTCCCCACGCCATTCTGCACGAGGCTGGCATCACCTTCATCGGGATCGGTTTATCCCCTCATCAGCCGGCAATCGGGATCATCTTAGCCGAATCCATGCGTCACCTCTCTACCGGTTATTGGTGGTTGGCTGCCCTGCCGGGTGCAGCTCTATTGGCAATGGTCAAGATCTTTGACGTTTTAGGAGAGAACGTGCGCGCTCTGCTTGATCCGCGCACGGCTCAGGAGTAGGAGCGATGTTAGAAGTCACCAATCTCTCGATTCATTTCACACGCTACACCCGAGGATTATATCGCACGCTCTTAACGCCGGTGGTAGATTTGGATTTATGGGTACAAGCGGGCGAGATTGTGGCTGTGGTCGGTTCCAGCGGCTCAGGAAAGAGTTTGCTCGCCCATGCCATTTTAGGGATATTGCCGGTCAATGCAAAAGTAGAGGGGGAGATCCGCTTTAAGGGGCAGCTTCTCACCCCCCAAAGACAAGCCAAAGCGCGCGGGCGGGAGATCGCCTTGATTCCCCAATCAGTCAGTTTTCTCGACCCCTTGATGCGCATTGGGGCACAAGTGCGCCGTGCGGCGCACTTAAGCGGCAAGAACCAACACTCCGCCGCCACGCAAAGGGCTATCTTCGAGCGCTATCAACTGCCTCTGGAAGCCGAAAATTTGTATCCATTTCAACTGTCTGGCGGAATGGCGCGCCGCGCATTGGTCTCAACCGCTGTGGTCGGTGAAGCCGAGCTGCTCCTTGCCGACGAACCAACCCCAGGCTTGCATCCTGAGGTGGTTCAGGAGACATTAAGGCATCTGCGGGAGCTGGCGAATGAAGGTCGCGGAGTGGTTCTGATCACCCACGACATCCAAGCCGCTCTCCAAGTCGCCGACCAGATCGCGGTTTTTTACGCCGGTACAACCGTAGAAATTGCACCCACTACGGCTTTCTCTGGCCGCGGAGAAGGTCTGCTTCATCCTTACACGCAAGCCCTGTGGCGCTCTTTACCTCAAAACGAGTTTGAGCCCTTACCCGGCATGCAACCTTCCCCGCATGACCTGCCAAGCGGTTGTCTGTTCGCGCCGCGCTGCCCAATTGCCACGCCAGCATGTCAGGCTGAACGCCCTGCCATGCGAACTCTAGCGCAAAATCAGGTGAGGTGTATCCATGCTCAACGCTAAGGCAATTTCTTTTCGTTACCGCTCCGATCGCCCATGGATTTTGAAGGATTTCAGCCTCTCTCTCTCACCCGCAGAGAGGCTCGGCATCTACGGTCCAAGTGGTTGCGGCAAGACGACCCTCGGGCGCATTTTGGCTGGGTATCTGCAACCGCTCAGCGGCAGTGTCGAAGTAGATGGCAAACCATTGCCCAAGAAAAGTTTTTGCCCGGTGCAGATGGTCTTTCAACATCCTGAGCTGGCAATCAACCCCCGTTGGCAAATCGGCAAAGTCTTGTGCGAAGCCTACCAGCCTCCCCAGTCGCTGCTTGATGCTTTGGGTCTAGATGCAAACTGGTTTGAACGCTTCCCCGTCGAGTTGAGCAACGGTGAATTACAACGAGTGGCGGTTGCCCGTGCCCTTGCCCTCCCGACTCGTTACCTCATCGCCGATGAGATTACCACCATGTTGGATGCCAACACCCAAGCGCAGATCTGGCAGGTGCTCCTCCAAATCGCTGCCCAACGCCAACTGGGCATCTTGGTGATCAGCCACGACCGCCCCCTCCTTGAACGGGTTTGCACAGCGATCATTGATTTCTCCCCCTCTTGATCCTTGCCGCTGGTCTTCTCTTGACAGTCTGGGCAGAACACGACAGCAGGTCATTTTCATCGCAACGTTCGCCGGGGTCGCAGAGATTTTTGAGGCTATCCCTGCTTTCTCAGCGGTTTCTGCGGTAAAAACCTAGACCTTGAGCAAGCCGTGGATCGTTTGCCCTCACTCGCTGTGAAAAATGGCGTATAATTATTTGCAGCATTTTTTGGTTGCTAGGAATCAAAGAAGGCTATGCCATCTTTCTTCTTTCAAGGTACTCTCAAACGCCCCGACACGGTTAGCAAGTGGACGTATGTCGAGATTCCCCTTGATTTGAACGCCATTTTTGGCAAGAAAGGGCAGATCATTGTGCGGGGCACCTTAAACGGTGTTCCCTTTCGTAGCAAGGCAATGCCTCATGGCGATGGAACTCACTACCTAATTGTCAGTCATGCCACGCGGGTGGCAGCCGGGGTGGTGGTCGGTGACGTGGTACAAGTTAGTTTAGAAGCGGATCGAGAAGTGCGTCAGATTGTCCCGCCAGAGGATTTCGCTCAAGCCCTGGAAGCCAACTCGATTGCCAAGGAAGCCTTTGAAGCCCTCGCCTACAACCACCGCAAGGAATATGTCGAGTGGATTGAGAGCGCTAAGAAAGAGGAAGATCGCAAGGCGCGCATCCAGCGGGCTATTGAATTGTTGCTCCAAAATCTAAGCCTCAACGCATAGATGCCAACTACAGATTGGGAAGCTTCGCGGTGCGCTTTAGAATAGGCGCACCGCTATTTATTGCTTCAAAATGGCTTTGGCAGTTTCTAGTTGTCGCTGAACTGCCTCGGGAGCAGTCCCCCCTTCGGCGCGGCGGCGGCTCACACTGCGCAGGGGGTTGAATACGGCGTAAAGATCCTCTTCGAATAGCTGCGTAATCGTCTGATAGGACTCTAAAGGCAAGCGTTCTAAAGAGATGCCCTGCTCTTCTGCGAGGCGAACGGCCTTCCCCACCCATTCATGTGCCTGACGGAAGGGCACGCCTTTTTCAACCAAGTAATCAGCCAGGTCGGTAGCAAATAGGGCGGGGTCGAGCGCCGCAGCTAACTTTGGCACATTGACTTGCAAGGTAGCAATTGCACCACCTAAAACCGGCAACAGTTCGATCAGCGTATCGTAGGCAGTGAAAAGGGGTGGTTTATCCTCTTGTAGGTCTTTGTCATAGGTGGAAGGCAAACCCTTTAATGTGGCGAGCAGCCCGCTGAGCAATCCGATTAACTTGCCCGCCTTGCCGCGCCCCAATTCGAACAGGTCGGGGTTCTTCTTTTGGGGCATCAGGCTAGATCCTGTTGAGTAGGCATCTACTAAAGTGAAGAAGCCAAATTCGGCGGTGGTGAAGATGACCATGCTCTCCGCAAGGCGTGAGAGATGTACCCCAATCAGACCGGCGCAAAAGAGAAACTCGGCAGCAAAATCGCGATCGGAAACGCCATCCAAACTGTTGGCGCACGGCGCTTCAAATCCCAGCGCTTTGGCAAGGGCTTGACGGTCGATCGGAAAGGGGACGCCGGCCAGAGCGCCACTGCCCAGAGGCAGAATGGCGGTTCGTTTTCGGAGATCCGTCAGCCGTTGGCGATCTCGCTGAAGAGGCCAGAAGTGCGCCAGCCACCAATGGCTGAGCAAGATTGGTTGGGCGCGCTGTAAGTGGGTATAGCCCGGCAGGATCAAGTTCCAATCTTGCTCAGCTCGCTGGACTAGGATTGATTGGAATGCGCGCAATGAACGGTCAAGTTGCTCAATGGCTGCCAAAACCCACAGCCGAAAATCGGTGGCGACCTGATCGTTGCGGCTGCGGCCGGTGTGCAATTTACCCGCCACATCTCCAATCAATTCACCGAGGCGACGTTCAACCGCTGTGTGAATATCTTCATCCTGCGGTTGAACCGCGAAACTATCCTGCCGAAACTCCTCCAATATCTTGCTCAAACCTGCTTGTAGCTGCTCGTTTTCCTCAGGCGTGAGCAAGCCGGCTTGGCAGAGGGCATGTGCCCACGCTTGACTGCCTTGCACATCCTGCTCTGCTAGGCGGCGATCAAACGTAATGGACGCGTTGAGCCGCCAGGCAGACTCCTCCAAAGAACCACCAAAGCGGCCACCCCATAAGGTCATCGTTCTCCATCCTTAATCTCGCTTGAATCGCGAGTAATCGGGTTGCGGCATATCCAAGCCCGAAACGGGTAAGCCATTCAAGGCGCGCACCTTGAGCGGCAAACCGAATAAACGGATAAAGCCCTGGGCATCGGTCTGATTATAAACATCTTCTTGCCCAAACGTGGCAAAATCTTCGCGATATAAGCTGAAGGGGCTCTTTCTACCGGCGACCAAGATATTCCCCTTATAGAGTTTCAGGCGCACTTCACCGCTTACCGGACCCTGGGTGTTATCCACAAAGGCATCCAGCGCCTCGCGCAACGGCGAAAACCATAAACCATTGTACACCAGCTCGGCATATTTGAGCGCCACCAAGTCCTTGAAGTGCAAGGTTTCTTTATCGAGGGTCAGCGATTCCAATTCGCGGTGGGCAGCGAGCAGAATCGAGCCGCCGGGCGTCTCATACACGCCGCGCGATTTCATTCCAACAAGGCGGTTCTCCACCAGATCGGCGCGGCCGATACCATGTTTGCCGCCCAGTTGGTTCAGACGCTCAATCAATGTGGCGGGTGAGAGTTTTTCTCCGTTTAACGAGATCGGTGTTCCGCTCTCAAAGCCGATTTCGATCAGTTCGGGCTGGTCGGGGGCATTCTGCGGCGAGACACTTAGATGAAACATCTCCTCTTCGGGTTCGTTCCACGGGTCTTCGAGAGGCCCTCCCTCGTGGGAAAGATGCCACAGGTTTCCATCGCGGCTGAAAATGGATTTCAAAGATGCCTTTATGGGCACGTTGTGCTTCTGAGCATAAGCGATGGCATCCTCGCGTGAACGGATATCCCATTCCCGCCAAGGTGCAATCACCTTCAAGCGCGGATCAAGTGCCATATAGGTCAGCTCAAAGCGCACCTGATCGTTGCCCTTGCCGGTCGCGCCATGCGCTACAGCGTCAGCGTTGACTTGATGGGCGACATCCACCTGATGCTTGGCGATCAACGGACGGGCAATGGATGTGCCGAGTAAGTATTTGCGCTCATAGATCGCGCCGGCTCGCAAAAGGCGAAAAAGGTAATCGCGAGCAAATTCCTCACGCAGATCCCGCACCACCAGTTGGCTGGCGCCGCTTGCCAGTGCTTTTGCCTCTAAGCCCTCCAACTCATCGCCCTGACCGACATCCGCTGTGAAGCAGACCACTTCACAGCCATAATTCTCCTTGAGCCAGGGAACGATAACGGAGGTGTCCAAGCCGCCAGAATAGGCGAGAACAACTTTTTGGACAGGGGGTTTGATCATATCGCACTCCTTACAGGTAAAGTCATAACAAAACGAGCCCTGTGGGAAGGAGGGCTCGTTATGATTCAAGAATCCGTGGTTTTACCGCTTACGTCCGTCAATCCATACGCACATCCCTTCCTTCCCTGGGGCAGGGTTGGAAGCGACGACGCATACGGCTCTCAAAAGACAGATCGGTTTTCATTTCGCAGCAGTTTACCACAAGAAACGAACCTCGTCAATTAGTTTTTTGTCGAGAAAAGGCTCAATCTCACAGGATTGGCAGGAAGGTTCATATTATCCTGTACAATCCCACCGCCACGAGACCGCCGAATACGGTGCAGGCAAAATTCACCCGGTCATTATCCAACCAGCTCAGGCCGCGAATCAGGGAGGTTGGCGAGCCGCAACCATGCAAAGGGTGCCTTTCCGTTTCTTTGCCGCAGGTGGGACAAGTGTAGATCGCTTGAAAGCTTACCCCTAACCACGAGTCAAAGAGGCTCCCCGCAAAGCCGGCCAAGCTAACCGCCAACAGAAGAGACCCTTTATCCCCGAAAAAGAAAGTCCCCACGCCAGCGATCAGCATTGCCCCCAGCAGAGAGGCGAACAAGCCAAGAGGGGTTACACCACCCGATGTGCCCCGCTCGACTACTTTTCCACCGATCAGCAGGCGCGGCGGCTGGGGAGAAAGGACGCCTAATTCGGTCGCCCAGGTATCTGCATTAGCTGCGGCAAAACTGCCACAGAATGCCACAAATGGCAAAGGCGAGGCGGGGAAAAACAGACTCGCGAACAAGCAGAGGGTGCCGAAACCGCCATTGGCTAACACCTGTCCCGCATCTCGTTGAGAGCCTTTGACAACGAAGCTGTGCAAATTCTCCTTGCGTTTGCTAAATAAGCGTGAGATCAGACTGGAGCTGATGAAAAACGTCAAGAGTACAGAAGCTGCCCACCACCCGCCAATTCCAAAAACGATGCCCCCCATCAAAAAAGCCGCAACAGCCCCGCTAACTGAGAGACTTTTTGCCCGCCATGCCAGCCAGCTTACCCCAAAGCTAAGCAGAAAAGCTACTCCAAGACGACTGATCGAGAGTTCATTCCACATAAGTGACAAAGGAAATCGCGAAGTAAAAGAAGATCGTCGTCAACAAACTGCATCCCCAGAGCAAATAGGCATAGTGTTTACCGAGGGGTGAAGGGTCTGCGACTTTTGGAGCGCTGAGCGGTGTGAGAGGGGGTAAGCTGCGCCGGTAGAAATATATCCCTACCAGAGCATCGACAACAAAGAAAAAACTGTTTGCCAAGGGCAATAAGAGTAAGAAGGCGGGGGGTGCAGGTTCTTCGGAAGCATAGCTGAGGTATACCTCATCGAGGCTAGGAATCATTAGGCTGACCCACGCTAACAAAACCAAACTACCCAGCAAACCCAAACCCAACAAAAGGCGAGCGAGGCGGTTTTGCCAGATCTCGTTCAATAGATGGATGGGATTTTGCGAACGCCTTTGCCAAGGTGCAATCGTCCCCAGTTCCATCAAGCGCTGGGTAATGTATAAAAAATCTTCGATTTTGTCCGGCGAAAGAAGAAACACCCGTTCGTCGGTTGCCAACAGGACCAATTTGTTGAAATCGGAAGCTAGGTAATCTAAAACTGCACCATCGGCGAGACGCCGGCTGCCCAAAATCGCTCCCGGCAAAGCCCCAATTGGCCGGGGTAGCCGTTTGCCCAACTGGTGGCGAACTTCAGCCTCGGAGCGCACCCAGCGCACACTGCTCAAGGGGATATCTTCGATACGCAGCCCCCAGCGAATGCGAATGCCGTTCCGTTCTACCAGATAGGCAGCGTTGCGCAGGGAAAACCAACGATAAACTGCCCAGGGCACTAAGGCAGCAGCTACCAATGCAGCCAGCAGATAAAACAGAAATTCGAGACCAATGGGGGTGCGAACCATCAAATAGAGGCTCAACAGACTTGCTGAGCCGAAGATCACTGCCAACGCAGCTTGAAAGATCAACCCTTGGCGGCGAGGTGGCACAAACGCATACTTCTCTTCCACACCGCGTATCTTATCACATTCTTCTCGGACATTCTAAAACCGCCCCATGGTAATCAAAATGATTTATCAATAAAGCACTAAGAGAAAAGCCGACTTAACTTGTTGAACAAAATTCTACTTTACAGGAACACTCTAATTTGCTAAACTTAATTAAGGGCAACAGTGAAACAAGCCAAGAAAGGAGGAAATAAATGCGGATAATTCAATAAGAGCGTTTACCATAGTTAAAAGTATTCGGTCAAGGTTCTTTATTTGAACAGAAGGAGATTTTCTATGAGCAAAAATCTCAGCACAAGGCTATTGGTTGTGCTGCTGCTCATCAATATGTCTTGCATGGTGGTTGAGCAATTATTGCCTGCCCAAAATAAGACTTCAATGGATACAACTGCGACGAATACCTTTACCCTCATGCCCCCTACCGATACTGCTTTACCTCTACCATCCAACACTCCCACGATAAACGTCACCGCAACTCAAAACTACCAAGCAACCTTGAATTATCGGGCCACAAATCTCGCTAAGACATCCACTCAAGCTGTTCTCGTTAAAACCCGAGAGGCTAGGCCCATGGCAGAGCTTGTTGAAAAGCTGTACAATGAAGGTTACACCACAACGAAAGAGGGAACGTTCAAGAAACTAGGCGACTTCTCCGAGCAATGGGCAAAATTAGATTGGTACCAATACTGGTATCAGGGAGATGATAAATACAGCAATTTTGTCTTGAGCTTCTCAGCTACGATGCAATCAGCAAGCGATAAAGCCAACTGGCACCATGCTGGCTGTGGAGTGGTTTTTCGTCATGTTGATAATGAGAACCACCTCTTTCTGATCATTGCTCAAAACGGATTCATGTCTCTGCGTAAACGGATCAAAGACATGGTATACATCGTGAAGGATTCGAAAAAATATGGCTCACAAATCCCCGTTGAGAATGTATATGTCACTCTAATTGCTGATGGCATGAATGTTGTCATTCTTGCAGATGGTTACCAAATCTTAGAAGCCCGCGACCCGATATTGGGATCAACCCTCCGTGAAGGAAGACTGGCTTTTTCAGTAATGTCCGGAACAAATAAAGGCTACGGAACGCGCTGTACGATGAAAAATATTTGGTTGTGGGAATTAAAGTAGAAGTGTGTGCTTTTCCCCTTATAAAGAACAACTCCCCTCTTGTTTAGTAGAGGGGAGTTATTTTTCGTTCCAGCCAACTTAGAAGGGCTCTAGCAACATTACTTTAGGGTATAGACGACGCTCACGTCAACCTGCAGGAC
>CAKZNJ010000629.1 GCA_937129505.1 uncultured Anaerolineae bacterium
TTGGCGATCCCCTCTTTGTCATTGCTTTCACCTCCGATTCGTTAGATGTCTACGCCATTTCGGATGTGATGAGCAAGATGGGGTGGAACCTAAACGGCTTACAGAATCCACCTGCCATTCACCTCGCCGTCACCATCCGCCATACTCAGGAAGGGGTTGCCGAACGATTTTTAGCAGATCTGCGCCAAGCGGTTGAAACGGTCAAAAGCCACCCCGAAATGCAAGGTAGTATGACTCCCGTCTATGGGATGACCTCAAATGTCGTCCTGCGCGGGGCAGTTGATCAATTTTTGCGCTCTCTGCTGGATACAGTCTTTGAACCATAGGCAAAGACGCAATAAAAAATTTGCCTACGATGCTTGACGATTTGAAAAACTCTTGATAAACTTTGCTCCCGCGCAAGGCTATCTTAACCTTGCTCATTAGCCAGCAGTCTGGTATAATGCTTTTCGCTCTAAACAGGGTATGCCGACGTAGCTCAATCGGCAGAGCAGCCGCCTTGTAAGTGGCAGGTCATGGGTTCGATTCCCATCGTCGGCTTCCCGATCAATTGAATGGGCGGTTACCCAAGTGGCCAACGGGGACTGACTGTAAATCAGTTGGCAGAAGCCTTCGGAGGTTCGAATCCTTCACCGCCCACTTGGCTCTTCGCAGAAGGCGTGTTTGGTCGCAGGGATTGCGCACAAACCTCGCTTCTTGCGCGGTACGGCAACGTCAAGCCCTCATAGCTCAGTCGGTAGAGCACGTTCTTGGTAAGAACGGGGTCATGGGTTCAAGTCCCATTGAGGGCTCTTCGCGAGAGCCATGAAGAGAAACCTTTTAGTAGAAAAGAAGGAGAAGTAACCGCATGGCAAAGCAGAAGTACGAACGGACGAAGCCGCACATGAACGTTGGGACGATGGGGCACATTGATCATGGGAAGACGACGTTGACGGCGGCGATCACGAAATATTGTTCTTTCCTTGGGAAAGGCGAGTATCGGCCGTTTGACTCGATCGACAATGCGCCGGAAGAGAAAGCGCGTGGGATCACGATCAACATTGCGCACGTGGAATATGAGACAGAGAAGCGGCACTATGCGCACGTAGACATGCCGGGGCATCGGGACTACATCAAGAACATGATCACTGGGGCGGCGCAGGTAGATGGGGCGATCTTGGTGGTTGCGGCGCCGGATGGGCCGATGCCGCAGACGCGGGAGCATGTGTTGTTGGCGCGGCAGGTGGAAGTGCCGGCGATCGTGGTGTACTTGAACAAAGTGGACATGATGGACGACGCGGAGTTGTTGGAGCTGGTGGAGCTAGAGCTGCGCGAGTTATTGAACGAGTATGGATTTCCGGGCGACACGACGCCGATTGTGCGTGGGAGTGCCTTACGGGCGTTGGAGAGTCCGAGCACCGATCCGAACCATGAAGACTATGCCAGCATCCGCGAGCTGTTGCGGGTGGTGGACGAGTACATTCCGGAGCCGGTGCGGGATGTAGACAAACCGTTCATGATGCCGATCGAAGACGTGTTCTCGATCAAAGGGCGTGGCACGGTAGTGACGGGGCGGATTGAGCGGGGACGCATCAAGGTTGGGGATGCGGTGGAGATTGTCGGGCTGCGCGAGAAGAGCATGAACTCGGTGGTGACGGGGGTGGAGATGTTCCACAAGTCGCTGGACGAAGGGATTGCGGGAGACAACTGTGGGTTGTTGCTGCGTGGCATTGACCGCACGGATGTCGAGCGAGGGATGGTGGTGGCAGCGCCGAAGAGCATCACGCCGCACAAGCGCTTTTTGAGCGAAGTGTACGTGTTGAAGAAAGAAGAAGGCGGACGGCACAAAGCGTTCTTCAGTGGCTATCGCCCGCAGTTCTACATTCGGACGATGGATGTGACGGGGACGATCAAGCTGCCGGAAGGGGTCGAGATGGTGATGCCGGGTGACAATGTCAACTTGGAAGTGGAGTTGATTGTGCCGGTGGCTTTGGAGCAGGGTTCGAAGTTCGCCATCCGCGAAGGCGGCTTGACGGTCGGCGCCGGTGTGATTACCAAGATTCTGGACTAGGTAAGGATATGGCCAAACAGAAGATACGCATTCGTCTAAAGGCATACGACCACCGTGTTCTCGACCAATCGGCAAAGCGAATTGTCGAAACTGCAGAAAGAACAGGCGCCCGAGTGGTAGGCCCTGTGCCATTACCAACTCGGATCGAACGATTTACCGTTCGACGTTCGACCTTTATTGATAAGGATTCGCATGAACATTTCGAAATCCGCACTCATAATCGTCTGATCGATGTGTTAGATCCGGATTCGAAGACGATTGACATGCTGATGAGATTGAACCTCCCTGCGGGAGTGGATATCGAAATCAAGATTTAACAAGCGAGATTTGCGAAGGAGCTTCAATAGCCTTTCGCTAAGCAAAACAGGCAACGCAAGAACGATCCTGTACGTGCACCCAAAAATCATCCTGTTGTGCGGCAGATCGGGTGACTGCGTTGCGGGCAGGGATGATGCAGCCGTGCCCAGGCTGACAGTCCCGCAAAATTATTTGGATAGTAGGAGACAAGTGAGATGATAAAAGGGCTACTTGGTAAAAAAGTCGGTATGACTCAGATCTTCGACGAGTCGGGCATAGCGATTCCGGTCACCCTGATCGAGGCCGGACCCTGTTACGTTACCCAGATCCGAACCGTTGAGAACGAAGGCTATGCTGCGGTGCAACTTGGCTTCGAAGAGGTCAAACCAAAACGGCTGACCGGTGGCGAACTTGGGCATTTGAAGCGCAACAATCTGCCCCCGTTGCGCTTTTTGCGTGAGTTTCGCGAGAAACACCCTGAAGTCGCTGAAGGGGATAAAGTCACGGTGGCTCAGGTGTTCTCTCCCGGTGAGATGGTCGATGTCACGGGTGTCAGCAAAGGGAAAGGCTTTGCTGGTGGCGTAAAACGCTATCATTTTCGCGGTGGCAAGAAGACCCATGGTCAGTCTGACCGCTGGCGCGCCCCCGGCGCGCGCAGCTCTGGCACCACGCCAGGGCGGGTGTTCAAAGGCTCGCGCGGTCCTGGTCACATGGGTAATGAACGGGTGACGGTTCAGAACTTGAAGGTTGTCTTTGTGGACGGGGAGCGCAATCTATTGGGGGTGCGCGGCGCAGTGCCCGGTCCCAAAGGTGGCTTGCTAATGATTAAGGGAGCTCGCAAGCAGTAATGAGGAGCGATGCAATGATTGTAGATGTTGTAAACATGCAAGGTGAAAAAGTAAGAACGGTGGAGTTGCCGCCGACAATCTTTGAAGCGCCAACCAATGTGAGCGTCATGCATCAGGCTTATGTGCGCCAGATGGCAAATGCCCTCTTAGGTACTCATAAGACCAAAGGTCGGAGTGAAGTAGAAGGCGGCGGTCAGAAGCCCTGGCGCCAGAAAGGCACTGGGCGAGCTAGACAAGGATCGCGTCGCGCTGCCCAATGGGTTGGAGGTGGAAAAGCCCATACTCCTAAGCCGCGTGATTACAGCCAGAAAATGCCCAAGAAAATGCGCCGGGCTGCTCTGCGCTCCGCCCTCTCCATTAAGGCGGCCGGCCAGGGAATCGTTGTGCTGGATGAGCTGGTGCTTCCGGAAGCCAAAACGCGACTAATGGCGGAAGCCCTGAATCGTCTTGTTGGGGACGCAACTGCCTTGATCTTGATCCCTTCTAAGGATGTCGCCTATGAAACGGTTGTTCGTTCAACCGGTAATCTGCCGGATGCCAAAACGCTGTTGGCAAATTATCTGAACATTCGGGATTTGTTGAAGTATGACAAGGTTGTCATGCCTCTCAAAGCCTTGGATGTGCTGGTGTCGTATTTAGGATAGGTTGGAGGCAGGCATGTCTACGATTTATGATGTTTTACGCCGTCCGATCATCACGGAGAAATCTAATTATTTGAATGCTGACCTGCATCAGTATGTGTTCGAGGTTGCTCCAGATGCTACCAAGACCTTGGTGAAAGATGCAGTAGAGCTTCTTTTCGATGTCAATGTATTGCGGGTGAATGTGATCAATCTTCCTGCAAAACGCTCTCGACGAGCTAGGAATCGGCGCCTGCGTGTCCGGCGCGGTGGCTATAAAAAGGCGATTGTCACCCTCGCCCCCGGCGATACGATACCGATCTTTGAAGGGGTGAAATAATGGCTGTTAAGACTTACAAACCCACTACTCCCGGTCAGAGAGGAATGACCGGCTACACTTTTGAGGAAATCACCAAAACAATTCCTGAACGAACGCTGCTCGTGCCATTGCGCAAGAAAGGCGGGCGCAACGCTTACGGGCGGGTTACCGTACGCCATCGTGGAGGTGGAAACCGCCGTTTCATTCGCATTGTAGATTTCAAGCGCGATAAGCGCGGCATCCCAGCGCGGGTCGCTGCGATCGAATACGATCCGAACCGAACCGCTCGATTAGCCCTCTTACATTATGCCGATGGAGAAAAGCGGTATATTCTGGCTCCTCTCGAGCTAAAGGTTGGAGATACCGTCCTGGCAGGAGCGGAAGCAGAAATTCGCCCTGGGAATAGTTTGCCCATTGCCAATATCCCCGTGGGAACGATGGTCCATAACATCGAACTCAAGGTTGGCAAGGGCGGTCAATTGGTGCGAGCTGCGGGAAGCGCGGCTCAGTTGCTGGCAAAAGAGGGCAACTACGCCCAAATTCGTCTACCTTCTGGTGAGGTGCGCCTAGTCCTCCAACAGTGCTATGCCACCATTGGGCAAGTTGGCAACGTTGACCATAGCAATGTAAAGCTAGGCAAAGCGGGTCGAAAACGTCATCTGGGTATTCGTCCAACAGTGCGCGGCACAGCAATGAGCCCCCGAGACCATCCTCATGGAGGTGGTGAAGGCAGACAACCTGTCGGCATGCCAGGTCCAAAAAGCCCCTGGGGCAAACCGACCCGTGGTTACAAGACTCGGCGTAATAAACAAACGGATAAGTATATTGTGCGCCGACGTAGCAAGAAACGACGCTAATACGAGATACTAACGGATGAAGAACCGAATGGAGATGATGGAATGGGACGATCACTAAAAAAGGGCCCGTTTGTTGATCCGAAACTGCTGCTTCGGATTGAAGCAATGAATGAAAAAGGTGAAAAGAAAGTGATTCGCACATGGAGCCGCGATAGCACGATATTTCCGCAAATGGTTGGTCATACCATTGCTGTCCATGACGGTCGCCGCCATGTTCCGATCTATATAACCGAGAATATGGTAGGTCATAAATTGGGAGAGTTTGCTCCTACCCGCACCTTTCGCGGCCATGTTGCAGAAAAGAAAGTGAAACGAGGGAAGAAGTAATGAGTATGGATATTCGCGCTCATGCTAATTATGTCCCGCATTCGCCGCAGAAGGTACGACTGTTGGTCAATTTGGTGCGCGGGAAACAAGCCGCTGAGGCTCAAGATATCCTCCGCTTCGCTCCTCAAGCGGCCGCCACGCCATTGCTCAAGCTGCTCAATTCGGCGATAGCGAATGCGGAAGAAAATTTTGGCCTCAGTCAAGAGGATTTGTATATTCACGCCATCTATGCGAACGAAGCTCCCACCCGCAAATGGCGCAAGTTTGGGGCGCGGGGACGGTTCAAACCCTGGTTGCGGCGTGCCTCGCACATCACCGTCATCTTGCGCGAGAAAGAGTAATCCAAGAAGGAGAAATTTATGGGTCGTAAAGTCCATCCGATCGGATTTCGTTTGAAGATCAATAAGACCTGGGACGGTCGCTGGTACGCCGAAGGCAATGAATACGTTGACCAGCTTCATCAGGACTTCCAAATTCGTCAGATTGTATACAACGAAGCACCGCGTGCGGGAGTTTCACGGGTTGAGGTTGAGCGATTCCCCGGCAAGGTTAAGGTGGTTGTGAACACTGCCAAACCCGGTGTCTTGATCGGACGTAAAGGGGAAAGCGTCAAGAAAATGCGCACCGAATTGGAGCAACTGGTCGGTAAGAAGATTGATTTGGAAATTAAGGAGATTCCGTACCCAGATTTGGATGCCTATTTGGTGGCTACGACCATTGCGGAGCAATTAGAAAGGCGTATTTCCTATCAGAGAGCGATGAAACGCGCCATCCAGCAAGCAATGCGTCAAGGGGCTCATGGTATCCGCGTGGAGATTGGCGGCCGCCTGAGTGGGGCTGAAATGGCTCGTACGGTCAATATGCGCGAGGGGCAGGTGCCACGCCAAACCTTGCGCGCTGATATTGATTTTGCCAAGACAACCGCGCTTACCACCTATGGAATTATCGGTGTCAAAGTTTGGATTTATCGAGGGGAGGGCAAACTAGAAACCGAGGAAATGGTGGAGCCCACTGAAGGAGTTTATGTCAGTGAATAGTTCATTAACTTGCTGTTCTGTTCGATTTGAGGGGCAGACGGCAGAGAATTCGAGGATGAATACGAGGGTGCAATTATGTTGATGCCGAAGCGTGTTAAATGGCGGAAGCAAATGCGTGGTCGCATGAAGGGTAAAGCCTATCGCGGCTCGGATATTAGCTTTGGAGATTATGGGTTACAAGCCTTGGAGCCGGGATGGGTGACAGCGCGCCAGATCGAGGCTGCCCGCCGTGCGATTGTGCGCGCAATGCGCCGCCGCGGAAAAATCTGGATTCGCATCTTCCCGGATAAACCGGTAACCAAGAAGCCTGCTGAGACTCGCATGGGTAAAGGCAAAGGCAATGTCGAATATTGGGTTGCAGTGGTTAAGCCGGGGCGCATTATGTTCGAGGTCGGCGGTGGTTTGCCTGAAGAGGTAGCGAGAGAAGCGCTCCGCCTAGCTCAATATAAATTTTCTATCAAAACAAAGATCGTGAATCGCTTTGAGCGAGCAGGAGGCGAGGCATGAAGGCAAGTGAAATCAGAGCCTTGTCAGATGGCGAGTTGGTGAAGAAGATCAACGATACCCGCGAGGCGTTGATGAATTTACGCTTCCAACTGGCGATGGGAACCCTGAGGGATACCTCTGCTCTGCGTCAAACTCGGCGGGAATTGGCGCGCCTGTTGACCATTCAGAAGGAGCGCCAACTCTCTGCTAAGGAGGGTGCGAAATGAATACTCGAAGAAGAATGACCGGTGTTGTGACGAGCAACAAGATGGAAAAGACGGTGGTGGTTGAAGTCAGCCGCACCTATATTCACCGTCTTTATAAAAAAGTGGTGCGCAGCAAAAAACGCTTCATGGCCCATGATGAGCTGAATTGCCAAATTGGTGATCAAGTGCGCATTGTTGAGAGCAAACCACTGTCCCGCCGTAAGCGTTGGGTGGTCGAAGAGATTCTGCGCCATGAGGTCGGTGCCGAAGTGACGGAGCAGCGCCCAGGAGGTGAGGGATGATTCAACAAGAGTCGCGATTGAAAGTGGCTGATAACACCGGGGCGCGCGAAATCTTGGTTATACACGTCATGGGCGGTTCAACGCGTCACTATGGTCGAGTTGGTGATGTGGTGATTGCCACTGTAAAATCGGCTGCTCCTCATGGAGCGGTAAAGAAAAGCGACATTGTCAAGGCGGTTGTTGTCCGTTGTGCCAAAGAATGGCGTCGGGAAGATGGATCGTACATCCGTTTTGATGACAATGCTGCTGTCATTTTAGATACAGATGGCAAGAATCCCAAAGGCACCCGTATTTTCGGGCCTGTAGCTCGCGAATTGCGAGAAAAGGGCTTTATGAAGATTGTCTCTTTAGCGCCGGAAGTTTTGTAAAGGAGAGGAGCGGTTGCCATGAAAGTGAAAATTCGAAAAGGCGATAAAGTCGAAGTGATTTCCGGCAAAGAAGAAAACCGCGGCCGGCGCGGGGAAGTGATCAAGGTCATGGTCGATACCGGGCAGGTGGTCGTGCAGGGCGTTAACATCCGCAAGAAACACCAACGGCCTGTTCAAACCCAAGGACGCCGCAATATTACGCCTGGCATTGTTGAATTCGAGGGCCCCATCCATATTTCCAATGTTATGTTGGTCTGCCCGAAGTGCGATCAGCCTACTCGCGTCGGTGTTGCTCGTGATGGTAATGAAGTGCATCGGGTATGTAAGAAATGTCAGGCGTGGATTGACTAATGCACGAGTGGGAGTACGATATGAGTTATTTGAGAGAACGTTATCGAAAAGAAGTTGTACCAGCATTGATGTTGAACCTCAATCTGACCAACGTTATGCAAGTGCCGCGGATTAAGAAAGTGGTTGTCAATGTTGGGGTAGGGGAAGCATTAGATAACCCAAAGGCGTTGGAGGCAGCCGTTGATGACATCACCAAGATCACTGGTCAGAAACCGGTGATCACCAAAGCCCGCAAGAGCATCGCTGCCTTTAAGCTTCGTGAGGGGCGGGCAATTGGGGTGAAGGTAACGCTGCGGGGTGAGCGGATGTGGGATTTTCTCGACCGCTTGATGAATATCGCTCTGCCACGGGTGCGCGATTTTCGCGGTGTACCCCCAGATGCCTTTGATGGACGGGGAAACTACACGCTTGGTTTGCGTGAGCAGCTTGTTTTCCCTGAGATTGATTACGATAAGATCGATAAACTACGTGGTTTAGAAATCAGCATTGTGACATCAGCACAGACGGATGAAGAAGGCCGCCAATTGCTGAAACTTTTAGGCATGCCCTTCAAGAAGGATGGGTAGAACATGGCAAAAAAATGTATGATGATCCGAGAAACACGCCGCAAGTACCCTAATCGGGTGCGCAATCGGTGCAAAATTTGTGGACGGCCACGAGGCTATATTCGTCGCTTTGGATTATGCCGCATTTGCTTTCGTGAGATCGCTTTGCAAGGCAAAATCCCCGGTGTGGTGAAGTCTTCGTGGTAGACGGATGGAGTGTGGAAGATGAGTGTTAATGATCCAATCGCTGATATGTTGACTCGCATCCGCAATGCCATTTTGGCAGGTCATTCGTTAGTGGCGTTGCCCAGTTCAAAACTGAAAGTCGCTATTGCTAAGATCCTTCAAGAAGAAGGGTATATCAGCAACTATGAGGTTGTGGATGGCAAGAGCACTGGGCAGAGAATCCTGCGAATTCATTTGAAATATGTGGGAGAACGCCGTAACCGTAAGCCGGTTATAACTGGGTTAGAACGTGTCAGCCGTCCGGGGAGGCGGGTCTATGCCGGCAAGAAGGAGATCCCTTGGGTGTTATCCGGTATCGGGATTGCCATCCTATCCACCCCGAAAGGGGTAATGACCGGCAAACGCGCCCGTCAACTCGGGGTGGGTGGCGAGGTAATTTGTAAAGTATGGTGAGAATATCCATGGGTGAAAGCGGATTGTGTGTAACTCTCTCGATTTCGCCTATGAAGGAGGTATAGTAGCGTGTCGCGAATAGGACGAATGCCGATCACAATACCACAAGGGGTTGAGGTGCAACTTGAAGGCACTTCGATAAAAGTCAAAGGGCCCAAGGGTGAGCTTCGTTATGTCTTCCCCGGCGACATGAAGGTAACGCTGGAGGATAGCGAGATCCTTGTCCAGCGCCCTTCGGATGTTGACCAACACCGTGCCCTACATGGGATGACGCGTGCCTTGATTCAAAACATGGTCACGGGAGTTAGCAGTGGTTTTGAAAAGGTGCTGGAAATCAACGGAGTTGGTTATCGGGCGGAAATGGATGGAAAGACCTTGGTCTTATACGTTGGTTATTCGCATCCGGTGCGGATGGAGCCGCCGGAAGGGATTTCTTTTGATGTAGATGCAAAAACCCGTCAGATCAAAGTGATGGGGATTGACAAGCAATTAGTCGGTCAGGTTGCGGCGGACGTTCGTGCGGTGCGCCCACCCGAACCATACAAAGGCAAGGGCATCCGCTACATAGACGAAGTCGTCCGACGCAAGACTGGTAAAGCAGGTAAAGGAAAGTAATATGGCTACAACAACACGGAAAGAAGCACGAATACGCCGCCATCTTCATGTGCGCAA
>CAKZNJ010000630.1 GCA_937129505.1 uncultured Anaerolineae bacterium
GATTTCAGAGGTGGATTTGCGCAAATCACCTGCGGGTAGGTTAAGGCGTCTGAGTTCACTGATAGAAGTAGCTGTTGCAGGGAAAAGTTGCAGGTGGTCCTCTCCAGTGGGAATTTTATATCTGAAAAGCCACATTGGAAAGTAGCTAAAAGCGACTTCTTTGAGTTGAGCTTTGCGGTCAAGGTCTTTGACCGTTTGGTTGCCTGCCATCCAGCGCGCTAGTGCCCCGCGTGCTTTTGCCTCGTCCAAGGTAGGGGCGATATACCAGTGGAAGACAACTTGGCTTTTGTCCAGATAGACTGTTGAATTGCAGTAGGGGCAAGTGAGGAAAATTTGACCAGCGTCTGGGTGCAGTTCACCGCCACACTGGGAGCAGGAAACCTTCGTTGTGGCTGAGACACTTGCCATGCATTGATTATAGCAGAAAGCAAGCTGTATAAGCCGAATTTGACCTAAGTTGTCTAAAAGATGCCCGAATGAAAGCCTCCTGCAAAGAGAGCCTTCGCAGAAGGTCTATCGAATGGCATATCATTCCGAACGAGCGACAGCCTCCACCCCCATGTCATTCCGAACGAGCGAAGCGAGTGAGGAATCTTTAAACTCGCCCCGTTCATACCCTAGGCACCGCTTAAACCTTTAATCACAGATCTTTGAGAAAGGCACTCTAATAAGCTATGGCTTTACTAAGATCGGAATGAAGACCATGTAAGGGGGAGAGCTATTGGGGTTCGAACTTTGGCAACTCTGATCGCCTTGCGGGCAAAATGGTGAAGGCGTCTCCGATGTCGGCGAGACTGTTGGTGTCTGGCTAGGGGCAGGCGTAGGGGAGACCTCAGTCGTCTGAGTTGGCACCGCTGTCGGAGAGGTTTGAGGCGTAGGGCTGGGTTGTTGAGGTGTATCGCTTGGGGTGACGGTGGGCGTTGGGCTGGCGGTGGGTGTGTTGGTCGAAGTGGGAGAGGGCACTACCGCCCCTTCCCGGCAGTCTGACTGCAAGACTTGTTGACCGCGCAGGTAATTCGATGTCCATGCATAGAGATATCCATTGAAGACCGCAAGCTGAGAATGGACATTCTTCACATCGGTCAAACCACTACCACCTACTTGTTCCCAATCCACCAAGCCGTTTTCTTGGAGCATTCCCGCCGTCCGCCAGAGTTGAAATCCGCCGTTATTGCTCAAAGCGACATACAGCCCTCCCTCGTAAGCTACCGCTCCATCTACGATTACGGCGTTGTTAGCCGTGTTGCCACTGATCCCTTCAGCGCTAACGGCTTGCCAGCTTCCTGAATCACCGCTCGGACTGCGATAGATGAGGATGCCACCGTTTGAACCACGACTGGCAATGTACAGATAGCCGTTTAATTCGCCGAGGATGTCCACCCGATTGAGATAAGCGGGCTGGCTGACAAAGATTTCTTGCCACTGGGGAGTGCCGTTAAGGTTGCTGGTGCGATAGAGTTTACCCAGATCATCGTTGTTGCTCGCCCGGGTGGCGCCGAGGTTTTGCACCCCAAAATATAAGGCGCCGTTGTAAACGTATCCTGACCAGACTTCGACAGTCTTATTGTCATACTGAGCTGTGCCAAATCCGCTGATGTTCTTTTGCGACCAATTTAGGCCGTCCTGCGTACACCAGACCTGGGCTCCATATAACCAATTCTGCGTTCCCCCGCACAGCCAACCGTTAAAGACCTGCATATCCTTGAAGTTCGTGTTCTGGGCACTACCGAAGCCGGCGCCAATATTGGCTAATGCATCCTGCCAACTGTTGGGGTCGCCGCTTGGGCTGCGAAAAACGCGTGTACCATACGTGCTGCTGCCGCCATTAGCCGTGCTGGCATAGAGATAACCGTTGAATTCTGCTAGGCTGTCGATGTGGTCATTTTGAGCGATATTGGTTACCCCAAAAGGATATCCTCGAGAATCAGCAGCCACTTCCTCCCAATCCGCTTGGGAGTGGGGAACCGTTACCCCTGCTTTGGTGCGCCAGATGCGCGCTCCCATCGAATTGTCCGCTTCCATGCCGAGATAGAGGCGGTTGTTGAAGACCACAACCTCAAACCCCTCTTCGGAGCTAAATGTGCCATCTGCACCTCCCCCAAGACCGAAGGCATTGTCATTGACTTGAACAAAAGGTTGGCAGGCAGGTAAAGAAGAAGGTTTTGCAGCTTGCACGCTAGGTAGAGGGAGAAGTGAAACCAGAAAGGCCATCAACCCAAAAACACCAAACCCGCTCAGCAACCGCTGCAACGGTCGACAGGGTGAGAAGAAGACTCGAACGGGGTTGTGTTTGTCGCTCTTCATTCGATTGCCTCTCCAAACGAAAACGGGCTTGGATAACCAAGCCCGTCGAGCGAAAGCATCTTTTCCACTGCTTCGGTAACCTGGCTATCCTGGCCGGCAGGGCCGGCTTTAGATCCATGGCTTTGCGTCCCCGGCTTTCGCCGGGTTTGCCTTTATCGGTTTCAGTCAGATTGGTAAGGTGCACTCAAAGAATTGAGCCTGGGTGCGCCAGGCTCGTCGAAGGAAGACCAAAGTCAAGATAAATTCCATTCGGCAACCTGGCTGTCTTGGTCATCAAGAGATGACGGTAGACCCATGGCTTTGCGTCGCCGGCTTTCACCGGCTTTGCCTTTTCGTGCTTGAGCTTATCCTAGCAGAAAAGCCGTGCTATGTCAACGAAATTACCTCGCAGAACTGTAAGGTTTGAGCTGACTAGAATTTACAAGTTTGTTGGGGAAGGAAGGGCTGAAAGTCGGTTTATCAAACAGCAAGCGCAGTGTGCCGAGTGGTACTTCGACCTCCCACTCGGCGGGCAAAGGCGCCCGCCCATTCAAAGTATGTAAATAAACTTTCATAGAGAAAGAAAGACCTCCCGCTAGGAAGTATCCTAGCGGGAGGTCTCAATTCATAATCCTCGCCTGACCCTATCCTTCTTCAAACCATTCCTCAAATTGGGGTGCTA
>CAKZNJ010000631.1 GCA_937129505.1 uncultured Anaerolineae bacterium
GCAACTTTTCCCTCTCAGTGAGTTGGCGAGTGGGGAGAAGGCTATTTTTGTCGAACTGCGCGGTGGCTGGGGCGTTAAAGGCAGATTGACTTCGTTGGGTTTTACGCCAGGTGTACCTATTTCAATGGTGCAAAATTATGGGTGGGGACCGCTGATTGTTGAAGTGCGGGGAACGCGAGTCGCCTTGGGGCGTCATGAGGCGAAAAGAATCTATGTTGAACGGAGCAGCACATGAGTGAATGTCACCCGGTGAGCGTTGCGGCTTTGGAGCAAGGGCAAAAACCAAAGCGAGATTTGCCGCTAATTGCGTTGGCGGGTCAACCCAATATTGGTAAATCCACTCTCTTCAATTTGCTGACCGGCTTAAATCAACATGTTGGCAATTGGCCGGGCAAAACCGTTGAGCGTCGCGAGGGAGTGTTTCACGATGATGGGCGTTCGCTTTGCTTGATCGATCTGCCCGGTACTTACAGCTTGACCGCTAACTCACCTGAAGAGCTAATTGCTAGAGAATTTATCCTGCGGGAGCAGCCAGATGTGGTGATCGCAGTCGTCAGCGCTGCCAATCTGGAACGCAGTCTTTATTTAGTTGCTGAATTGGTCAGCTTGCCAACCCCTCTGGTTGTTGCACTAAACATGATGGATGTGGCGGATTTAGAGGGATATAGCATAGATGTTGAAGTCTTACAAGCCGCCTTGGGCGTGCCAGTGGTGCCCATGGTGGCAACGCGCGCCTTTGGGGTGCGTGAACTGATACGCGTGGTTGAGCAGGTGCTAAACGGCGAACGGGTGCTGATGCCCCGTCTGCCCGAAATCCGCGCCGATCATCAAGAGGCGCTGAAAGGGATACAAACCTTAATTCGGGGTTATGTGCCCCCTCCTTATCCCCTGGAGTGGACAGCCCTGAAACTGTTGGAGGGTGACGCCGAACTCACTCGTCTGATGCAGGAAACTCTCCCGCCAGACCGTTGGGAGGCAGTACATGAAGTCCTACGCGCTCATGATGATGCCTTAATGGCTGTCGCTTCAGGACGTTATGAGTGGATCAACCGGGTGATGCGCGCCGCCGTAGCGCGAAGGTCGGTAGGACAGATCAGCCTAACCGAACGCCTCGATCGCTGGGCAACCCACCCCTTGATCGGTTTAGTGGTACTAGCATTGATCTTGGGGGCGGTTTTTTGGGTGACCTTTACCTTAGGAGCACCTTTGCAAGCTTGGTTGGAGACGCAAGTTGTCGAGCGGTTAGCGACTTATGCAGCTACGTTCCTCGCGCCGGCTCCGGCGTGGTTGCAGAGTCTGGTGGTAGATGGAATCATCGCCGGCGTTGGAGCAGTGATCACCTTCATCCCCATCCTAGCGATCTTTTTCGCTGCTTTTGGTCTTCTGGAAGATATCGGCTACATGGCGCGCGCAGCTTACGTCATGGACAATTTCATGCACCTGATGGGTTTGCATGGCAAGTCATTTCTTCCGCTCTTTTTGGGCTTTGGCTGTAATGTGCCGGCCGTAATGGGCACGCGCGTGATCGATTCGTGGTCGGCGCGCTTGGTGACCATTCTGATTGCACCGTTTATCCCTTGTACGGCCCGCATGGCAGTAGTCGCTTTTTTGGCTGGTGCCTTCTTTGGCCGCTATGCCACGCTGGTCTCGTGGGGATTGGCGCTGTTGGCTTTAGCCATGTTAGTCGTCAGCGGTGTCCTGCTCAATGCCTTGTTGTTCAGAGGGAATCGCTCGGCTTTTATCATGGAGATGCCTCTCTATCACATTCCCAATGGACGGACAATCGCCCTATTGGTCTGGCAGCGCACGGCGGCCTTTATCAAGAAGGCAGGCACGGTCATCTTGGGCTTTTCGGTGTTGATCTGGGTGCTATCTGTCCTCCCCGGCGGGGATTTAGAGACCAGTTTCCTCGCCATGTTCGGCAGATTGATCGAGCCGGTTGGGCGCTGGATGGGGCTGGATTGGCGCTTGACAGTGGCTTTGTTGACCAGCTTCCTCGCCAAAGAGAACGCCATTGCCACCTTGGGAATCGTGTTCGGCAGTGGTGAGGAGGGCGGGCTTTCTCAGATTTTACTGGCTACCTTCTCTCCAGCTACTGCCCTAGCTTTCCTGACGGCATCGATGCTCTTTATCCCGTGCGCCGCAACCTTGGCGGCGATCAAGCAAGAGGCCGGCTCCTGGCGCTGGGCATTGCTAAATGTCGCCTTGATGTTGATCCTTTCAGTTTCGATGAGCAGCCTAGTTTACTGGCTAGCAAAGGGATTTGGGTGGTGAAATGCTTGAACGAATGCTGTCAGAGTTAGAGGTGGGAAGACCCTTGAGCGTGCAGGGGTTAGCCGCTCGTTTGGATACTACGCCTGAATTAATCCAGATGATGTTGGAGCATCTGCAGCAACAAGGGCTAGTGCAAACAGTTGAATTCTGTGAGGGCCTCTGTGAAGAGTGTCCGCTGGGTTCGCTTTGCGCAAGCGAAAAGCGCCAGCGGCTCTGGCAAACCAACTTCAAGTAAAGTGGCTGACCCCCTTCTTGGCTAGGGTTTCCTCCATTCCAGACGTGCGACAGCCACTTCGCCGGAGGTCAAGGTCGCTGCCCAGGGCCAACCGGCAGTGGTGATATACCATTCTCCAGTAGAGGGGTTATACACCCATTCGGGGGCGTGAGTCTCCAGACGGGTAAGCAAGGTAGGAGAGCGGTTCATGCCATAGTAAACGCCGAAATCATAGGGGTTATCGGCGTGAAAGACCAAGGTTTCATTATAGCTGGGGCGGTTAAGCCAAACCTTGAACAAGAGAAGGATACCGTGCCAGAAAAAGGAGTCGTTGTTATAGGTTAGCGAGAGGTAATAATGATTCTGATAGCGCACTACAAAGGGTGATTCCATCGAGGCAAAGGGCGAGTTGCGTTCACTTCCCAAACTGCTGCGCAACGCTGTGCGGATATATTGCCAATTGGTCAGGTCGAAGGATTGATAGAGGTCGATTTGGGAGAAGTAGAGTCCACGGGCTGTGGTATAGAGCAGCCATTGGTTTGGAGCGACCTGTAAAACCATCCCATCGCGGAAGAATTTGTGATATGGCACTGCCATGGTGATCTGGTGATTTTCCCATGTAATGCCA